>PMKX01000006.1 GCA_003158705.1 Actinomycetota bacterium | reverse complement strand
GGACCGAGCATCGCCGGCGGACCGCGCATCGCCGGCGACCTGCGATGGCCGCGCCTAGTTCAGGCGCGCGCTGACGGCCATCGTGCCCAAAGTGTGGGTAGCGGGGCTGTAGCTGCCGAAGGCCGCCGTGAGCTGGTTCACCAGCCAGTCGCTCATGGTGGCGCCGATGTGCGAGATGCGCACCCACGCGTNNGGGCGTGCCCGCCCTTGGTGAAGTGGGCGACGTGCTCGTGGGTCAAGTCGAGGCTCATGATCTTGTGCCGCCCCTGGTCGGTGTTGAAGACGGCGCTCACCGTCGACGTGGCACCGAGCGTCGCGCGCAGCTTGGTGAACGAGAGCACCGTCCAGGCGCTCATGGTCTGGCGTCCCCAGAACTCGAATCCGCCCCGGTGAGCGAAGGTGCCGTGCAGCGACACCGGGTTCAGGTTGCCGCTGCCGATCGGGAACGAGAAGCGGAAGGCGTCGTCGGTCAGCTGAAGGCCGGCCGGCGCCAAGCCCAGCGGCGAGATGCCACTGCCGAACAGGACCTCAGACTGGCCGGGGTCCGTCACGAGCGCGGTGCTGCCACCTTTGATGAGCACGCGTAGCGGCGGCGTGGCGGAGGCCCTGGGTGTGGGCAGCGATCCCGCCTTCGTCGGCGGCGCGGCCGCAGCCACGAGAACGACGCCGAGCACGGCGGCGGCGGCCAAGACCGCCAAGGCCGCCAACAGGCGGCGAGTGGTCAAACGGTACATGGGATGCCTCCTTGTCGGGATTCGCCTGCGCCGGACGGCGCTGCTCCTACACTATGCTCTGCCGCGGCTCACCGCACCGTATGCAGAGTGTCCTTAGGTGGGGCACCGAGCGAGCCGCCGCCGCAGGCCGAGTGCAGCCGGCCTACGCCCGGTTCAGCTGCTCGTCCACCGCACTGCGCGCCGCATCCATGGCGTAGTTCATGTAGGCGTGCGACGACCTGTCGGTGCCGGCGAACGTGATGCGACCGAACGGCCGTGAGGCAGCCTCGCCAGGCAAAGGACCGCCCGGGTAGAACGCCTTGTCCCACGGCCAGGCGTAACCGATGGAGTAGCCGTGCGCCCAGCGGTTGACGGTGATCGCCTCTATGTCCCGCGCCGGGTCGAAGCCGCCGGCCCCGAGCGAGCGCGCCAGCAGGTCGCGCAGGTTGCGCTCGATGTCGGCGAAGGTCATCGCGTTGAGCTTCTGCCGGCCGACCCGCCCACCTTCGCGTGGGGACAGGCCGAACTCGGTCGGAGCGGCGGTCATGTGCAGCAGGCCCGGCTGGTCCAGATCCATCGGGTACTCGTAGCCGCCCATGCTGATCGGGTAGTCGAGCCAGCTCGCCGGCCAGAGGGCGTCGGGACTCACGGCCCGCAGCTCGGCGATGCCCAGCTTCTGGAAGGCGCGCCGGTCCCTGAGCAGCACGTCGGCATACAACAAGGGGCTTCTGGTCATGAAGAGCGCCGCCCTCTGCTGTATCTCGGGGAGCCCGTCCACGATGTACGGCACCATCGAGTACCAGCAAGCCATGACAGCGCCGGCGGCCTTCACCGTCTTGAGCCGGCCGTTCTGCACGTAGGTCACCTCGACGCCGGTGGCGCGGGCCGTCTCCCCCACGTTCCTCACCTTCACGACCGGGCTCCCCAGCCGGATGCGCACGCGGTTGTCCGGCAGGTCGAGCTTGGCGTAGTCGAGCTGCGCCAGCACTTCGCTCTCCATCGAGTCGCCGGGCAGGGCGCCGGGGATGAGCTTGCGCACCAGCAGACGGGCGACCCCGGCGCCGCCGTCGGGGAAGTGGAAGATGTAGGGCACCTCGGTGTTCCAGTCCCACTTGCTGGCGTTGTCCTTGTAGGGCCGCGCATCGTTCAGCCCCAGAGCGGCGAAGCCCGGCTGGTCGCCGTCGGCCCAGGCGTCGATGGCCGCCAGAGCGTCGATGCCGAAGGCCCAGTCGTCGGAGGTGCTGTTCAGAAGGTACTTCACCACGTCGGGATGTACCTTGACGACGTCGCTGAGGTACTGGGCGTAGGTGATCTCACTGAGCTTCCGCTTCTTCTCGGCCTGCGATAGACCGGCCAGCCAGTCCTTGGGGTGCTGGGTGATCATCACCAGATCGCGCTTGGCCTGCTCGGCCATCGGCGTCTGCTTGAGGAACTCGGCCAGCGACATGCCGGCGCCCTTCACGACGGCGCAGTCGCGTCCCCAGCTCTCCTTACTGAAGAAGTAGAGCGTGTAGAGGTCCTTCCAGAAGCTGCCGTGGAAGTACTTGTAGAAGCGCTTCCACTCCACGCCGATGTCCACCAGGAGGTCCGAGGACGTGCGGCTCCAGCAGTCCGGCGCGTAGATGGACTCCGTGCCGCCGTAGCCGACCAGCAGGCGTCCGCCGGCGCCCGCGGAGTGGAACTCGTTGCGCATGGCGTGGCCGCCGAAGTCGTCCTTGTTGTCGAGCACCAGGATGCGTGCGTCGGCGTTCTGCTTGCCGTAGAAGTAGGCCGCCGCCAGGCCGCTGATGCCGCCGCCCACGACCACCAAGTCGTAGGTCTCGCCGGTGGCCTGCGGGCTGCCGGCGTTGCCCCAGAAGCTGCCGTCGCGCAGCATGTGCGGCACGGCAGAGGAGGCGTCGGTCTGGCCTTGCCACCCCTCGAGGCCGGGTGGGTAGCCGACGAGGCCGGGGGTCCGCAGCGGCTGTGCCTTCTTGCCGCAGCCGGCCAGCGCCTCGGCTGCCGAGCCGGACAGCGCCAGCACGCCCACGGTGCGCGCGACGCCGTCGAGGAAGTCGCGCCGCGTGATCTTGCGGTGCATGCCCAGTTCGCGGTCGCGCTCAGAAGACTCAGACATCTTGGGAAGACTACCTCAGCCGCGGCCGCAACGGCAGCCCACGTCGCCGCTGGCTGACGCCCGGGCACGCATTCTCAGCGGATGTTCAGGCGACGCACACGTTCCTCTCAACGGAACGCGATAGTCTGCTCTGCGCACATGAAGCGAGCCTTGGAGGGCGCCGTGTTCTTCACGTACCTGTACCGTGAGCTTCGCCGGCGGCACCGCCAGGCCATCCTCACGTCCCTAGGCCTGGCCCTGGGCATCGCCCTGGTCGTCACGGTCTCGGCGGCGTCCGGCGGCGTGCGCGACGCGCAAAGCCAGGTGCTCCACTCACTCTACGGCGTGGGCACCGACATGACCGTGACCCAGAGCGCCGCCAGAGGAACGGGAGGCCCGTTCCAGATGGGCCTGAACCCGGGGAGCCAGCAGCAGCAGGGCAAGCACTTCTCGCGCGACCGGGTGGACAGCACCCGCGGGCTGGCGTTCGTCTCGGGCAGCAGAGTGACCACCATCGCCGGTCTCAACAACGTCGACTCCGCCGTAGGCGGGCTCACGCTCTCGTCCATCCATATAACCGGCAACTTCGCCAAGTTCGCCGGCGGCGGGTTCCCTGGTGCCGGCGCCTCCGGCCAGAACGGCGCCGGCACCTCGTCCAGCTCCGGCAGCTCGGCGAAGGTCACGCAGCCACCGATCAAGATCAGCGCCCTCTCCATCGCCGGCCTGGACGTCACCAATCAGGCGATCGGGCCGCTCAGCTCCGCCACCATCACGAGCGGCCGCACCTTCACAGCCAGCGAGACGGACGCCAAGGTGGTGGTCGTGGACTCCGGCTACGCCAAGCAGAACTCGCTCGCCGTAGGCGGCACGGTCACCCTTGGCGGCACCAAGTACAAAGTCATCGGCATCAGTAAGTCTGCCTCAGCCGAGGCCAACGTCTACATCCCGCTCCTGCGCGCGCAGACGCTCGCCGATGCCAAGGGCAAGGTCAACCAGATCTACGTGAAGGCCACCAGCTCGACGCAGATCGCGCAAGTCAAGAAGGAGATCAAGGCGACGGTCAGCGGCGTGACCGTGACCACCGCTCAGGACTTGGCCAACCAGGTGAGCGGCTCGCTCAGCAGCGCGTCCAAGCTCGCCAACCAGCTCGGCAAGTGGCTGGCCATCGCGGCACTCATCGCCGCCGTGGCCGTCGCCAGCTTGCTCACGCTTTCCACGGTGTCACGTCGCGTGCGCGAGTTCGGCACGCTCAAG
>PMKX01000024.1:10807-14862 GCA_003158705.1 Actinomycetota bacterium | reverse complement strand
AGCTCGCGGAAGACGCAGTTGCGCACCTCGATCTGCAGCTTGTCGCCGTGCCACGAGATAGCCGGCAGAAGACCCTGCTCCTCGGCGACCGTCCGCACCGCCTCGGCCGCCTTCGCCCGGTTGAGCGGCTTGCCGTCGCCCTCCTCGTGCAGCCAGCGGCGGCCCTCGGCCATGCCGGCCTCGTTGCAGACGCGTTCGACCCGCGCGCTGCCGTCCTCGTCGGCGAGGACCGCCAGCGCGAGCGCGGAGAGCAACTCATAGCGGCGCGGAGGAAAGCCGAACGACGACACCTTGAGGCTGAGCGAATACAGCTTGGCCGGCCGGCCACCGCCCTCGCCGCGCCGGAAGCCGGTGGTGACGAAGCCGGCCTGTTCGAGCTTGCCGAGGTGCATGCGGGCGACGTTGGGGTGCAGACCGAAACGAGCCGCGACCTCGGCTACCGTGACCGGCGTACCCGCTTGCTCCGCTATAGCGCGGTAGATGCTATAGCGAGTCTGGTCGGCAAGGACGACTGTGAGTTTGTGGTCGCGGTCCACCCGGGTCACCTCGCCCGGATGATACCAGCGCGCCGGATGACCTGTAAACACGGTGGCAGTAGTGGGAAGTCACCGCCGCTGCCCCGAGATCAGGATTCGATGACGTACCGTGAGGTGATCGGCAGTGCAGGCCGCAGCGTTGCCTCGACGCTGCAGTACTTGGTCTCCGAGAGCTCGATGGCGCGCCGCACTTTCGTCTCGTCGAGGTGGCCCTTCAGGTGGTAGACGACCTCGATTGCGGTGAACCTCTTGGGGTGCTCGTCCGCCTTCTGGCCGTTCACCTCGAGCCAGAACTCCGCCAGGGGCTGGCGCATCTTGACGAGGATAGAGGCCACGTCCATGCCGGTGCAGCCGCCCAGCGCGACGAGCAGAGCCTCCATCGGCGTCGCGCCGCTGCCCTGCTCGTCGCCGCTCGCTGCCAGGTCGATGGTACCGTGCGCCGTCTTGCCCTCGAACCGCAGACCATCTTTCCGCCAACGGACTTCGATCGCTGCCACAGCCGCTCACCTCCAGACGCTCGCCGACACTCGCAATCGTTATTCCGTACGCTAAACTACCCGCGGCGAGCGACGTCACGCGACTGACCGCTCGCCATCTCACCGGATATGCTACCGCCGATCGGGGAGACGACCATGGCGACCACGACCACTCACGGGCAGACATGAGCGTTTGGCACGCCATCATCCTGGGGCTGGTGCAGGGAGTGACGGAGTTCATCCCCATCTCGAGCTCTGGTCATCTCATCCTCGTGCCGTGGCTCTTTCACTGGCACTCCCTGGCCAATAGCACGGACCTCAACAAGACGTTCGACGTGGCCCTGCACCTGGGCACGTTCATCGCGGTCCTGGTCTACTTCTGGCGCGACATCGGCCATCTGCTCGCGGCCTTCTTCGGGAGCCTGCGGCGGCGGCGCATCGAGAGCCCCGACGAGCGCGTGGCTTGGCTGCTGCTCATCAGCACCATCCCCGCCGGCCTGGTCGGTGTGGCCCTGGAGAGCTTCATCGAGGACCAGCTCGGCAAGCCGGTGCTGATCGCCGCCATGATGATCGTCTTCGGCCTGGTGATGTGGTACGTGGACCGCCACGCACGTTTCGACCGCGACATGACGGCTCTTACCCGGGGCGGCGCGCTGGGCATCGGCGTCGCCCAGGCTCTAGCGCTGGCGCCCGGCGTGTCGCGCTCGGGCATCACCATGGTGGCCGGCATGCTCCTCGGCCTGACGCGCGAGGCGGCCGCGCGCTACTCGTTCCTGTTGAGCGTACCGGTCATCGGCGGCGCTGCTCTCTACAAGGGACTCAAGATCGCCGCCCACGGACTCCCGCCCGGCACGGCGACACCCTTCGCGGTCGGCATCGCCTCCGCCACCGTCAGCGGCTTCGTGGCCGTGTGGTTCATGCTCGCCTACCTGCGCCGTCACAGCTTCGCGCCGTTCGTGATCTACCGTCTAGCGGTCGGCATCGGCGTGCTCGTGGTGATCGTCGCCGGCGTGCGCTCAGCGACCGGCGTCTAGGCCACAGCCGCTCGACCGCCAAGGCCCAGGCCGGTCGCTTGCTATACTTCGCACGGCAATCGATCGAGGAGTGAGCCCGCGTGCGCGATCTCTCGCTCGGTGACCGCGGCAAGGAGGTCTCCGACGTCCAGACACGCCTGCAGAAGCAGGGTGTCGAGCTCGGACGTGAGGGCGTCGACGGCTTCTTTGGCCCGCGCACCGAAACAGCCGTTAAGGCGTTCCAGCAGCAGCGTGGCCTGCTCGTGGACGGCGTGGTGGGCGCCAACACGTGGCGCGAGCTGGTGGAGGCCGGCTACGCGCTCGGCGATCGGCTGCTCTACCTGCGCGTGCCCAACCTGCGCGGCGACGACGTACTCGCCCTGCAGGTCAAGCTCAGCCTGCTGGGTTTCAACGCCGGCCGCGAGCGCGGCATCCTCGACGAGGGCGTGGAGCGAGCCGTGCTCGACTTCCAGCGCAACGCCGGCCTGCCGGTGGATGGGATCGTCGGCGGCAGCACGCTCGACAAGCTGAACGCGCTGCGCAAGGCTGAGGCCGGGCGCGAGGGCAAGAAGATCCCTGACCGCAACAAGGGCTACGCCAGCGCCCGTTCGTTGGCCGGGCAGGTCGTGGTCGTCGACCCCGGGCACGGCGGCGCCGACACGGGCGTGGTCGGAGTCAACGGCCTCGTCGAGAAGGACTTCACGCTCGCCCTGGGTCTGCGCCTGGCCGCGCTGCTACGGACGCAGGACTGCCGTGTGCTGCTCACTCGCAAGGACGACACCCAGCGCACGCTCTACGCGCGTGCCGAGATCGCCGACGCCGCCCAGGCGCAGTACGTCATCTCGTTGCACCTCAACGGCCACGCGCACCCCGCCGCCGCGGGCGCCGCCTGCTACTTCTTCCAGCGCGGCCACTACTACTCCGAGCGCGGCGAGCGCTTGGCGGACTACATCGGCGAGCAACTCTCCGGCCTCGGCGGCCCCTTTCTGGGCAGCTTCGGCCGCAACTACGCCATCCTGCGCGAGCCGCGGGCGGTCGCCGTGCTGGTCGAGCCCTTCTTTGCCACCCACGCCGGCGAGGCCGCGCGCGCCGCGCAGCCGGACGGCGTGGAGCGCCTCGCACGCGCCGTCTTGGCGGGATTGATCAACTACCTGGCGCGCGCCTGACCTATGACCGCCGAGCCGCGCATACGCTTCACGGCCACACAAAGCCAGCGCCTGCGCGAGCTGGGCGCCGGCGCGCAGACCGCCGAGCGCCTCTTCGCCTCGTCAGACGAACGCGACGCTCACTTCAAGGACTGCGAAGGAGAGCTCGTGCGCAGCGGCCGCCGGCACTTGGCCGACGTGCGCGCTGGGGAGCGCGCTCCCCAACTCCTGGCGCTCGAGCAGAAGCTGCGTCAGGCGCTCATCGCGGCCGGGTTCGTGCAGATGGTGACACCGGTCATCATCGGCCGCGACTCTCTGGAGAAGATGGGCATCGACCATGCACATCCGCTGCGTCAGCAGATCTTCTGGCTGGAGGACGGCAGGCTGTTGCGCCCCATGCTGGCGCCCAACCTCTACACGCTCATGCGCAGGCTAGGGCGCATCTGGAGCCGGCCGTTCGGCATCTTCGAGATCGGCCCCTGCTTCCGCCGCGACAGCCAGGGGAGCCGCCACCTCAACGAGTTCACGATGCTGAACCTGGTTGAACTCGGACTGCTCGAGGAGACATGCGCAGCTCGGCTCACTGAGCTGGCAGCGCTCGTGATGGCAGCCGCCGACATCGAGCATTATGAGCTGAGCCGCACGCGCTCGGAGGTCTACGGCGAGATGGTCGACGTGGAGGTCGGCGGCACCGAGGTGTGCTCGGCGGCCAGCGGCCCCCATCCGCTGGACGGCAACTGGGGCATCGTCGAGCCCTGGGTGGGCCTCGGCTTTGGCCTCGAGCGGCTGCTGGCGGCGCGCGAGGGCTACGCCAACATCGAGCGCGCCGGTCGCAGCCTGAGCTACTTCGACGGCGTGCGCTTGAACATCTAGGCGCGCGCCGCC
>PMKX01000024.1:9875-10753 GCA_003158705.1 Actinomycetota bacterium | reverse complement strand
CGACGACCGTCTTGAAGGGCAGGTTCTTCTCTTTGACGACCTTGATGAGCTTACGCTGCTCTTCCATGGTCGTGGTGAGCAGAGCGCTCATGCCGATCACGTCGGCCTTCGTCTCCTGTGCCCTGGCGAGGAACTTGTCCACGGGCGCGTCGCGTCCCACGTCGTGCACTTCAAAACCGTTCGCCTTGAGATAGGCGATCACGATCGCCTTGCCGATGTCGTGCACATCGCCCTGCACGGTGCCGATGACCACCGTGCCGCGCTTCTCGGCCTCCCCACCCACGAGGGCGGCGCTGCATACCATGGTCGCGCCCTCCATAGCGTCGGCGGCCATCATGAGCTCCGGCAGGAAGACCTCGCCGCTCTCGAACAGGTCGCCAATCTCCTGGATGCCCTTGATGAAGCCCTCGGCCATGACCTCACCGGGCGCCATGCCGGCGGCGAGGGCACGCTGGGCGACGTCCTCGGCGGCAGCCCTGTCGTAGTTGAGGATCGACTTGATCGCTTCCTGCATCAATGCTTCGTTTGCCATGACTTTGAGCTCCTCCTGGTCTCCGCGGACCCTGCTGTCTCGCGCTCCGCAACGGCCGTAGTATACAAGACGACCGCGCCGGCATCGTGCCTGAGCTTTGCTAGACTAGGAGCATGCGATACCACGGCGACGTCATCCGACCCCCCAGCGAGGCTCAGAGCCTCATCCTGCAGGTCACCTACGGGTGCTCCAACAACACCTGCGACTTCTGCGGCAGCTACCTGGGCAAGCCGTTCGCCGTGCGTCTCTACGAGGAGGCAGCCGACGACATCATGTCGCTGCCCGACGAAGCCAAGCGGCGCGTGCGGCGCGTGTTCCTGGCCGACGGCGACGCCGTCGCCCTCTC
>PMKX01000024.1:0-9861 GCA_003158705.1 Actinomycetota bacterium | reverse complement strand
CTCGAGTCCGGCGACGATCAGACGCTGGCCGAGATCCACAAGGGCGTGACGGTGGCCGAGCAGATCGAGGGCTGCCGGCGCGCCAAGGAGGCCGGCCTGAGGCTCTCGGTCACGGCTATCCTCGGCCTGGCCGGCGCCGAGCGGTCACTGGCGCACGCCGGCGCCACGGGCGCTGCCCTGACGGCCATCGACCCCGAGTTCATCGGCGTGCTCACCCTCATGCTCACGCCGGGCACGGCCATGTACCAGAAGGTAGCCGAGGGCCGGCTGCGCTTGCCGGACTCGATCGGCATGCTGCGCGAGCTGCGCGAGATGGTCGCTCACACCGACGTCAGCGACTGCGTGTTTCGCTCGAATCACGCGTCCAACTACCTGCCCATCGGCGGCCGCCTGCCGCAGGAGAAAGCGGCCATGCTGGCCACACTAGACCGGGTGTTGGCGGCGCCCCAGGAGGCGCAGCTGCGCCCCGAGGGCTGGCGCCTGCTCTAGGAGCGATCTCCGTCGCTCAGATGAGAGCCGTAGCCACGTTTGAAGTGCGTGGCGGCGTACTTCTGCTGCTTCCACTCTGGGATGCGACACTCGGGGCAGGCGCTGGCAAACCACTTGTTGCGCAGCCAGCGCGCAGCGCGACTGTTCTTGGAGTCGTGCACCACCATGTGCTTGCCACAGTGAGTGACCACGCTGGCGTACGATCCGCGCACCTCGAAGCTCCGTATGCCGTGCAGGATGCCGCGCCGCGAAGGCCAGAGCTTCATCTTGTCCACGAGGCGGAAGAGAGGCACCTGCTTGCGGTAGTAGACCTGCTTGTTGGGGTCGGTCGGCATGAGTCGGCTGCAGACGGTCTGCCGGCGCGCGCTCAGGCCCGCGTGCGCGTGCGGCGGGGGCGAGCTGCCGGCGCTGCCGCCAGGGCCTCGTCGTAGACGGCGATCACGCGCGTCGCGACCGTCTCCCACGAGAGGTCCTCGGCCGCGGCGATGCCGGCCGTGCGCAGACGCGTGCGTAGCGCGCCGTCGCGCAGCACGCGCACCAGCGCCTTGGCCAGCGCCTGCGGGTCGCGTGGCGGCACGAGCACGCCAGCCTTGCCGTCGCGCAGGACCGACCTGTAGCCAGGCAGGTCCGAAGCGACCACCGGCAGGCCGGCGGCCATGCTCTCGGCGATCACGATGCCGAAGCTCTCACCCTCGAGCGACGGCACGCAGATGACTTCGGCGGCGCTCATCTCGGCGATCTTGTCCGCATGACCCACGCGGCCCAGGGCGTTGACCCCGTTGAGCGGCCACGCCAAACCCCTGCCCGGCTGCGGCGCCTGGGAGATCACCTGCTCCCAGCGCGGCCCCACCAGCGAGAACGTCGCGTCCGGTATCTCACGGCGCACGAGGGCAAAGGCATGCAGCGCCACGGCCAGGCCCTTGCGGGGCTCGGCGCGACCGATGAACAAGATGCGGCCGTGGGTCGCGCGCCCCTCGCGGGCAGAGCTGTACTCGTCCAGGCGCACACCGTTCGGAATGATCCGATACTCGCCCGGAAAGCGACTGCCCGGGTACTCGCGCGCCGCCTCCGAGACGGCGATCTTGATGGCCAGGCTTTCGACGATGCGCTTGGCCAGCGGGAACATCATCTCGTAGAGCAGCGAGTGGTCGAGAGCGGCATGGAAGGTGCCCACNNGGTGCCCACGACGGGCACGGTGGCGCGCAGCACGGCGGCGCCGGCCACGGTGGGTGTGCAGGGTTCGTGGGCATGCAGCAGATCGGGCTGCAGCTCACGCAGGATGCGGTCCATGCGCGAGAGGATGAGCGGCGAGGTGTTGACGTGTGCCCGCGAGCCGTTGGAGCGGAAGGGCACCGCCGTCCCCATGGAGATGAAATGCTCCGGCACCGGCACCGCGCCGGCCTTGCTGCCGGAGTCGCGCGAGGGCGCCAGGATCCACGCCTCGTGGCCGCGCTCCTCGAGCTCGGTGGCGAGGTTGGCGATGTGGCTGTTGACGCCGCCGGGTACCGACCAGGAGTACGGCGAGACGAGACCTACGCGCATGGCCCTCCCTCCTGTGGTGCCGCCTCCGGCTCACGATCGTACCAGAGCCTCTGCCACAGCGACGCACGCGTGAGCGGCGCTGCCGACCACCCCGGCCCGCGCAGTCTGACCAGGATGAGCACCGCCACAAGCGCTCCGCTGTACAACGCCGCGAAAGGCCGGCGGTGCAGAAGAAGAGCCGCCGTCACAAGGCTCGCTCCGCCCACGACCACCGCCGGCGCGTGGCGCTTGCCTATGGTACCGGCCACGATAACGGCGCCCGCAACTGTCATGGCCAACGCATCCACAGCAAAGGCCGCCCCGAGTGACGGCGCGGCGCCGCGGCCTCCGGTGAACAGGACGTGCCCTGCCACGGGTGCCAGGGCCAGGGCACCCACCGCATGTGGGCCGGCGCCGTGCCGGCGCGCCAGAGCGGCCGGCAAGTAGCCCTTGGCGATGTCGATGCCGGCGACCGTCAAGCCCGGGCCGAGACCCAGTGTCCGCCGTACGTTGGCCGCCCCGGCCTTGCCATCGCCCACCGAGTCGATGGCCACCCCGCCGACGACGCGCGCTACCAGGCGCGCGCTGGGCAGAGAGCCGACGGCCGTAGCCAGGGCCACGGCGCGCAGCGTCCGGCACGCGCCCCACCTGGCGGCGTCCGTCTTCATTGCCCGACCGCCTGGCGGAGGAGCTCGCGGTAGCGGAGGCCGGTTGCGGCCGGCGTGTGGCGCGCTAGCGCCAGCCGCCGGCCGCG
This sequence comes from Actinomycetota bacterium, assembly GCA_003158705.1. Taxonomy (GTDB): domain Bacteria; phylum Actinomycetota; class Thermoleophilia; order UBA2241; family UBA2241; genus FEN-672. The sequence goes on along the minus strand of PMKX01000024.1, from coordinate 7,097 downwards.
CTCGCCGAGCTGCCGCCGGCGCTCAGGCGAGAGACGCAACAGACGCGCCAGGGCGGCGGCGATCTCGGCCACCGAGGTGCCGTCCACGACGATGCCGGAGTCGCCCGCTTTGACGGCCTCGGGCGCGCCGCCCGAGTAGCCGGCGATGACCGGCAGACCGGCCAGCGCCGCCTCGGCGAAGACGATGCCGAAACCCTCTACCTCGAGGCCGCCCCAGCGCGTGCGGCTCGGCGAAGCGAACACGTCGGCCGCGCGCAGCCAGCGGCGCAGCTCCTCGTCGCCCAGCGGACCGAGGAAGCGCACGCGCTCGGCCACCCCGTTGCGCCGGGCGGCGGCACGCAGTGACGCCTCCAGCCTGCCGCCACCGATGAGCGCCAGGGTCAACTTGGGAAAGTCGTCGCGTAGCATGTCGAGCGCCTCGATGAGGCGGTCCTGGCCCTTGCGCGGCACGAGACGGCCGACGCAGACGACCAGCTCACCATCCACGCCCAAGGCGCGTCTGGTGGCTGCGGCGTCGTCGGCCACCGCCGGTGTGTACTCCTCGGTGGCCAGCGCCGGCCGGAGCACTTCGGCCGGCACGCGACCATGCACCTGCCGCGAGGCGGCGGCGGCCGTGAACTCGCTCACCGCGACCAGCAGTGAGGCTTGCCCGAGCACGTGCCGCAGAGCCGAGCCCACACCGGGCATGGCAGCCGGCAAGGTCACCTCGGCGCCGCCGAGAAAGACGAGGTACGGCACACCCATGCGACGCAGTAGCGCCGGACCGAGCAGACCAGCGGGCAGCGGGTGGCCGAGCTGAACGAGGTCCAGATCGTAGCGGGCGATGAGATCGCAGGCCAGACGAGTCAGCTCCGGCGTCGGCCAGAGGACCGACGTCGGCGCCCGCACCACCCGGTAGCGATGCGTGGCGTCGAACGCCGCCGCGTCAGGGTGCGCCGGCGCCAGCACGACCACATCGGCAGGGTCGAGCGTGCGGATCATGCCCCAGTAGTACGACTGCGCGCCGCCGATGCGCGGCGGGAAGTCGTTGGTGATGAACAGCGAGCGGGGCAGGGGAAGCGCCGGGACGATGGTCGACACAGGTTCTCTCCCTCTGCTGCCTACTCCGACATCTCGAGCGCAGGTAACATCCGCGGCGCTCGATCCACCCAACTATATACGAAGCCACTTGCGAGAGGCCTCATCCGCCGAGGCCGGCGAACCCTCGCTGCCTGCAGCACCTTGCAGGTCCCAAGCAACCAGTTGCCCGAGAAGAGATGTGGCGGGGAGTGTGGGAGTCACACCCACCTGCGCGGATTTAGAGTCCGCGCTGATCCTTCCGATCGACCCCCCGCACTCTGCATGCTACAGCCATCGAGGTCCGAGGGCGAGCGTCATGCGGCGGCCTTACGCGGCGTCGCGCAGCGGCCTCAGGCGAGCGTCGTGCGACGGCCTCAGGCCGCGTCGCGCAGCGGCCTCAGGCGAGCGTCGTGCGGCAGCCTCAGGCGAGCACCTGCACGGCCATCACGGCGACCCCGAGCGCCAGCGGCTCGTGAATGTGGCGGTCCCCCAAAGCCGCCTGAGCCGCGGCGGTGAACGCCGACGGCAGGCCGGGTACGGCGGCGACGCTCTGCTCGGTCACCCATGAGGCGTCTACCAGATCGGGGCTGGGGGTCGCGTCCACCACGAGCCGACAGCTGGCGAGACCCTCGTCGAGAGTGACGAGGCGGAAGTCCAGCCCGGCTGCCGCCGCGGCGTCCGAACGAGCCTGGTCGCGCTCCACGGCCAGTACGTCGGCGTCCAGGTGCCGGAGCCGGGCCACGGCCGCCCGACCGACCGGCCCCAAGCCCAGGACGAGCACGGGGCGGCCGGCCAAGCCGCCCGCTGCAGCGGCCAAGGCGGCCACGAAGCCGGCCGCCGTGGCCGGGTCGTCGTCCACGCAGGCGCCGCTGTGGAGGTTGAGGGCGATGAAGCGCTGGTCGTCGGCTGCGAAGACGGCCTGAGCGCCGCCGTCCGCCGCAGCCTGCAAGCCGCGCATGTCCGGCTCAGGCGTGACGAAGGCATCGGCGCCAAGGTGAGAGAGGATCGCCGCCACGCACTCGGCAAAGCCGGGGATGAAGCCCTGGCCAGCCGAGATCGGTACCACCGCCAGGCCGGCGCCAGCGAGGCGTGTGGCCGCGCCGGGGCCCGCATCGGCCGCCTGAGCGGCGATCTGAAGCAGCCCGCAGCCCGTCACGCGGCGCAGGCTTTGCTCGAACTCTCCCAGCCGCTCGCTGAGCCGGCGCACGTCGTGCTCGGTGAGTCGCGTCATGAGTCCCCCACCTCCCCGCGAATCTGAAGGTCATAGGCAGCGGTGATGGCCGCGCGCACGTCGGCAGCCGCAGCGAGTGCCTCGGCCAAGTCGAGACCGCGGCTGATCAGCGTCGCCACCCACCTGGTCGCGCCCTCGTGCCAGTCGGTCAGCACCTCGTAGGCGCCGAACAAGCCTGAGTGCAGGCGCAGAGGCCGCGCCGTGGCCATCACGTGCTCGCCGCACACGGCAAGGGCGCCGTCGGCGATGCGCACGTGCTCGTACACCACGGCGCGCTGCGGCGTNNCTGGGCAGACGGGCATCGACTTCGATGACCTTGGCCTGGTCGCCGGCGCACATCACTTCCACGTCCATCACGCCGCTGAGATGCAGCGCCTGCGCGACCTGGAGGCTGGACTGCGCGAAGCTCGCCAGCAGAGCTGCAGGAGCCTCCACGGGAGCCGTCACGCGCATGCAGTCGTAGCCGGCGTCGAACTCGAGCGCCGTCGGCAGCAGCGCCTGCTGCTGCCCGCCGAGGCCCACGACCTCCAGCGACAACGACGGCCCGGCGACGAACTCCTCGCAGACCGGCTCGTGGCCCTGGCGACGGAGCTCGGCCAGGGCTTCGGCGACCTGCGCCTCGGTGGCGGCCACACGCACACCCTCGCTGCCGCTGGCGCCGCTCGGCTTGCAGACGGCGGGCAGGCCGCAGTCCGGCCACGGCCGTGGGCAGGGGACGCCCAGACGGGCCAGCAGCTCGTTCGAGCGCAGCTTGGACGAGGTCACCCGATAGACCTCGAGGTCGAACAGCAGGGGGATGCCCCAGCCGGGCAGGTGCTCGGCCAGCCAGTCCAAGGTGACGTCGTCCTCGCAGGCCGGCAGCACGGCGTCGCAGCCCTGCAGTACCGTGCGCGTCCGCTGCTCGTCCTCGGTGACGTCGAAGATGTGCTGCACGTCGGCGAGACCCGCGGCCGGCGGCGCCGGTTTGCGGTCCACGAGCACCACCTCGTAGCCGGCCTTGCCGGCCAGGTAGCAAGCCTCCGTGCCCTGCAGCTTGCCGCCGATGACGGCGAGCCTCATAGCGCCCGCTTCGCCGCGACGCGCGGGCGCCGCTGCGCCAGCCGCTCCCGGGCGCCCGCCAGCCAGACGCCGTACTCGTCTTGGGAAGCGGTGCGCAGGCCCAGCGCCCGCAGGCGCTCGGCCACGGCCGGCACCGTGCGCAGCCCCTGCTCGATGTCGAGCTCCGACTGCGAGACGCCGGCCAAGCCCGCCGTAGGCGGCACTATAGACGTGACCACGTTGGCGCCGGCCTGGATGCGGGCGTCGAGGCCGGCCAGACCGGCCACGTCGAGCGAGGCCGGGATGAGCCGGTCGGGCATGGCCAGGCGCATGACGCCGATGACCGTGAGCTCGGCCATCGTGTCGGGCGCCGGCGAAGCGGCCAGCGGCGTGCCGCGCTGCGGCACCAGACCCATGACGCGCGCCTGCTCGACTTGGCCGTCGCGCATGGCCACGACGGAGGCGGCTCTGTCGGCGACGGTCTCGCCGACTCCGGTGAGGATGCCGTCCTCGACCAGCAGCCCAGCAGCGTGCGCCGCCTCCCGTGCTTGCGCGCGGTCGTCGTAGTCCTGGCCGGGACGCAGAGCGGCGTAGAGCCGCTTGTTGTGCGTCTCCTGGTAGCAGGCGTACCAGTCGGCGCCGTGAGTGCGCAGATCGACCAGGGCGGCCGCCGGCACCACCCCGGGCGACACCATCACCGGCAGCCCGGCGACCTCACGCACGGCGGCCACCAGCTCGGAGAACGCCGCGAAGTGCCCGCTCTGGTGCATCGCAGGATCCTCGCCCATGGTCAGGTCGAGCAGGTTGACGCCCGATGCGGCCAGGTCGCGGCAGATCGCCACAACCTCTTCGACTGGCTTGCGGTAGCGCGGACTCTGGCGGTTGCCGCTGCGGTAGAAGCAGAACGTGCAGCGATTGCGACAGTAGGTGGAGAAGTAGACGAAGCCGTACGTGAAGATGACATCGCCGAAGTGGCGCCGGCGCAGCTCGCGCGCCGCGGCGAAGAGCGGCTCCCTCGACTGGCTGTCGGCTGTGGCGAGCAGCCGCGCCAGCTCCCGGCGCCCGAGTGCCTCGCCGGCAAGGGCGCGGCGGCTGAGGCTCTCGACCTCTGACGTGCTTGGCTGGTCTGTCACGTGCCTATCCTCGGCGGCTCAAGCGGCCGCCTGTCCTGCGCGTGCCCGCGGCCTCGCCGGCCGCTCGTGCGCCGGTGACCGGCCGCCTCACGCGGCTGTTCGTCCCCCGCGCACCCACAGCCGCACGCAGCCGCTCCGTCGCCGAAAGAAACGGGCTGGGGCGGGCGCCTGCCAGCGCCCGCCCCAGCCCCCTCGACTTGTGTCCTTACGGTCAGCCGCCGGCGATGGGCGGCATGAGCGTGAGCACGTCGCCGTCCTTCACAGGCGTGTCCATGGCCTGCATCTGACGTACGTTGCGGTTGTTCAGGAAGATGCCGACCCACAGCTTGCCGTCTTCGCGGAAGACGCGCGGCCGGAGCCGCGGCTCGCGCGCCAGACAGTCCTCGATGAGCTCGCCGACGGTGGCTCCGTGGCACTCCAGCTCACGCTGGCCGTCGGGGTACGCGAGCCCCACGGGCAACTTGATGACGGCTCGCGCCACGTCAGGCTCCCGCCAGCGCCTTGTCCGCCTTGTCGACCTTGAGGTCGACGGCCAGCACGTACTGGTTCTGGCAAAAAGCGATGCACTGGGGGTCGCCGTCACAGAGGTCGCACTTGTAGGCGACCTTACGCTCTGGGTGCTCATGGATGACGCCGTATGGACAGACGTCGTAGCAATCGCCGCAGTTGGTGCACTTGTCCTCGTCGACGACGAGCACCATGCCAGTCACCGACTCGCCCACCTTCTCCCTGTTGGGGAACGTGCCGGACGGCGTGACTGTGATCTGCTTGGTCACGATGGCATCTTCCGGGCAGGCTTCCTGGCACTTGGCACAGCCGGTCTGCAGGCACGAATGGCCCTTGATGACGGCGGTCGTCGGGTTGACGTCGGCGAACAGGCGGGCCCGCGACGGCTGAAAGCCGCCCTCGTGCCACGCCGAGCAGCCGAGCTCGCACATGTGGCACCCGGTGCACTTCTTGCTGCTGATCATCACGTGGGGCATTTCTTCTCCCTTTCTCGCACGTTCAGCCGCTAGAGCCGCACGTCGATGCCCAGCTCGGTGAGCTTGGCTTCGGTCGGTACACCGTTCTTGTCCCAGCCGCGCAGGCTGTAGTACTCACTCAGCACCTTGTTGAAGCGCTCGACGCCGATGATCTTGTCGGCCGCTGCGCCCTTGGTGAACGCCGTCTCCAGCCAGGCCTTGGGCACATCGTCGTCGGCGCGCACGAAGCCCTCGCGCAGGTTGAACAGACGCCCGAGATTCCAGACGCGCTCGCCCACCCGGGTGAGTTCTTCCTCGCTGACCTCACGCTTCCAGAGGTGCTTCATAAGCATGCGCATCTGGTCGTAGTCGATGGCCCAGAAGTCACACCAGATGCCGCAGAACTTGAAGGCGTAGTGATTCTGGAAGTCGACGTTGAACTGCGCCTTGCTCTCGTCGAGCGTGTCGGCCGGCATCGTGCCCTCGACCACTTCGACGCCGATGGGGAACGAACGCATGTGGCAAGCACCGCGGTCGGAGGTGGCGTAGGCGATGCTCATGCCGAACGAGCCACGCGGATCGTAGCCCGGCGCCTCGAGACCCTTGACCTGCATGCCCAGCTCGGGGTGGCCATACTTCGCCGCCAGGGCACGCGTACCCAGCGCGAGCTCGGCGCCGATACCAGTGCGCGTGGCGAGCTGCACGGGGACCTTGAGGTACGCTTCGAGGTCGCCGAAGTGCACGCCGAAATCGTGGATGCCCTTCTCGGTCAAGTCCATCGCCAGGCCAAGCACGTTGCCGGTCGAGATCGTGTCCAGGCCGTACTCGTCGCAGAGCTGGTTGAACTTCATCAGGGCGCCGATGTCGTCGACCCCGACGTTGGAGCCGCACAGCGCGATGGTCTCGTACTCGGGACCCTCGCCCTCGACGTCGTTGATGCGATGGAAGTTGCGGCAGGCCAGCGTGCACTGATAGCAGGCACGCTTCTTGACGCGGATCTTCTGGAACGACTCGGAGTTGATGTTGCCCGCACCCTCGAACGTGCCCTCCGAGTAGTTGCGCGTGGGCTGGCAGCCGCCGCCGTCGGTGACGTCGACGAGGATCGGCGTGCCTTCTTCGTGGACCCAGTAGTTGGTGTCGGTGAGGATGTAGTCGGTGTCGATGCGCTCGATGTCTTCGAGGAACGCGCGTGCGTCGCCGACCTGGACCTTGCCGGTGCCTGCCACCGCGATCGCCTTGAGGTTCTTGGAACCCATGAGAGCACCGGTGCCGCCACGGCCGGCCTTGTGGTACTGGTCGTTGGAGACACAGGCCCAGAGCAGCTTGTTCTCGCCGGCGGGGCCGATGGAAAGGGCGGTCATCTTGGGGTCGAAGTCCGCCCGCAGAGCTGTCTCGATCTCGGACGTCTTCATGCCGGCATACCGCGCAGCCGGAGCGAAGGTCACCACGTCGTCCTTGATGAGCACGGCGGTGAGCTCAGGCGCGCAGCCCTGCACGATGATCATGTCGTAGCCGGCGAACTTGAGGATGGAGCCGAACGAGCCGCCGCAGTAGCTGTCCAGGATGGTGCCGCTGGCAGGGCTCTTGCCGCCCAGCACCACGCGCGAGCAGGTGCTCACGTTGGTGCCCGCGAACGGGCCGGGCACTATCAGCAGCGGGTTCTCCGGCGACCAG
>PMKX01000057.1:3720-9285 GCA_003158705.1 Actinomycetota bacterium | reverse complement strand
CGGCGTCGGGGCTCCAGATAACACAGCCGCGCATCTACTACGGTGAGCTGGGCACCAACTACACGCTGGTCAAGACCAAAGACCAGGAGTTCGACTACCCGGGGCCCGACAACCAAGACGTGTACAAGTCCTACGGCGGCAGCGGCGGCATCCCCATCTCGTCCTTCATCAACCGCCTGGCCTTCTGCGTACGCTACGGCACCATCAAGTTCTTCACCGCCTCGGCCATCGACAGCCAGAGCCGCATCATCGTGCGCAACAACATCGACGACCGGATCAAGGCGGCGGCGCCCTTCCTCCAAGTGGACAGTGACCCCTACATGGTCATCGCCGGCGGGCGCCTGTTCTGGATCGTGGACTGCTACACGACCTCGAATCTGTATCCGTACTCGACGCCGGAGGGTGGCCTGAACTACATGCGCAACTCGGTGAAGGCGGTCATCGATGCCTACAACGGCACGGTCGACTTCTACGTCTTCGACCCTAGCGACCCGCTGCTGCGCACTTACGCCAAGATCTTCCCCGGCATGTTCAAGCCGGCCGATCAGATGCCGGCCGAGCTGCGCGCCCACGTGCGCTACCCGGAGGACTACTTCAACACCCAGGCCGCGGTGTGGGCCACCTACCACGTGAGCGACCCGGCCGTGCTCTACAACAAGGGCAACCAGTGGCAGATCCCGACCAATGTGGCGCTCTCGGGCGCCGGACCCATGGATGCCTACTACGTCATGATGCGGCTGCCCAACACCCAGAAGGAAGAGTTCCTCCTCATGCTGCCCTACGTGCCCAACGGCCGCCCGAACATGATCTCCTGGTTGGGAGCGCGCTGTGACGCGCCCAACTACGGCCAAGCCGTCAACTACCTGTTCGCCAACGGCACCACCGTGTACGGCCCCGCACAGGTCGAGGCGGCCATCAACCAGGACCCCACCGTGTCGTCGCAGCGCACCCTGTGGGGTCAACAGGGACAGGGCTCACAGGTGATCATGGGCAACCTGATGGTGGTGCCGGTGCAGGACCAACTCCTGTACGTGCAGCCGCTGTACCTGCAAGGCGAGACGACGCCGGTGCCGCAGCTCAAGCGCGTGATCGTCTTCTATCGCTCGCCCGCCCCTCAAAGCGGCTCCCAGGCTGCGGCGCGACAGGTGGTGGTCATGCGGCCCACGCTGGGCGAATGCCTGGCGGCGGTGTTCGGCGGCGCCGCGGCGACCCCCGGCACGACGAGCCAGCCCACCACCACGCAGCCGCCCACCAGCACTGCCGGTCTCTCGGCGCAGGCCCGCGCCCTCATCGCCAAGGCCAACAGCCAGTTCCAGGCCGCGCAGCAGGCGCTCAAGAAGGGCGACTTTGCCGGCTACGGCCAGGACATCGCCGCGCTGAAGCTCACACTGCAGCAGCTGCAGACCGCGCAGTAGGCCGGCGGCGGAGCCCCTCCGCCAGGCGCAGAACCCTCCGCCAGGCGACACGGCCACGCCGCCCGGCGACACGGCACGGCGCCCGGCGAATGCCCGCGAACGGCGCACTATCGGGCGGCGCGCCCTAGACCGATATCCCATGGACTCGCCCTGCGGCGCCAGCCATGCTTGGGCTACGCCGCAGCGGGCGCGCCCGAGGGCTGCCCGCCGAACAGGTCGTGGGCGGCGGGCGCCGAACGTGTTGTGGTGCGCGAGGCGCGAGGCTGAGCGACAGCCGCCAGGCTCGCCGCCTCGCCGGACAACACTAAAGGGGCGTCAGGCTCAACATCTGAGGCCGCCGGCCGATACATCGACTAGATACACCCCCGCTGTCCGGAGGCAGGGTATGAGAATGCAGGCACATTTGCGCACCAGCGGCTTCAGTATGGTGGAGCTGTTGGTCACTGTCATTCTGGCGGGCATCGTGTTCGCCTCGATGGTGCCGCTGTTCATCAGCGCCGAGGTCAAGTCCTCGGGCGACCAGATGAGGAACATCGCCCTCAACCTGGCGCAGGATCGCATCGAGAAGGTGCGGCAGCTCGACTTCGACCAGATCACCCTCGCCAATCTGCAGTCTTCGTCGTTCGCCAACAGCCAGTTCGGCACGTCGTGGACGAGCTACTCAGGTGGCGGTGCCACCAAGACGTACTCGATCGCCTACACCGTGAACAACGTCGCCGCCAACGGCACCAACCCGGCCTACGTTGTGGTGAAGGTGGTCGTCGGCTGGGCGGGGAAGCCGACGCCGAACTACACTCCGGCGCTCCAGATCGTGATCACCAGGGACTATGCGGGCCCGCAGATCATCAGCTTGACCGTCGGGCCCACCAACGTGAACGGGGTCGTCAACAGCACGCCGGTGACGCTGACCGCCAGGGTCGGCGCCGCCGACGTAGCGAGCACGGCCAAGGTCGTGTTCTCCATCTTCACCCAGAGCGGCAGTGTGGTGACGACCATCACCCAGACGTCGGGCAGCTCGGGCGTATACACGGCCTCGTGGGACGCCTCGAGCGCCGCCAACGGCATCTACGCCTTCCAGGCCCAGGCCTACACGTCCACGAGCAGCGCCGGCAACGCGTGGTCGCGCAGGGCTACGCTGCAGCTCAACACGGCCCCGCCTGTGCTGCCCACCGTCCATATCGGCGCGGGCTACCACTTCATAGGATTCTGGTGGACGGCTTCGACGGCCACCGACTTGGCTTACTACCAGGTGTGGCGCAGCACCACCTCGGGCGCCGAGACACTGTACTACGACGACATGCTGAGCCCTGGCTTCAACGACCTCAACGTGACTGTCGGCACCACGTACTACTACCAGGTCCGCGCCGTCGACACGGACGGCAACGTGGGCCCGCTCTCCGCCCAGCTGAGCGCGGCGCCCGGCACCACGTCGGGCGCAGTGCCCGGCGCGCCCGGCAGCTTCAACGTCACGCGCTCGAACGACACGGCGGTGATCACCTGGACCGCGAGCTCGGGCTCCCCGGCCGGCTACCACTTGTTCCGCGACGGCGCCATCCTCGCCATGCCCGATGTGACCGCGCGCACCTACACCGACACCATCGGCTACGCGACGGCGCACACCTACTACTTGGTGGCCTCCAGCGCGTATGGCTATTCGCCGGCCACCAGCACCAAGCAGGTGAACGCCGCGACCCCGCCGACCTACACGATGACCGTGACGGTGAACAAGTCGACGCCGGCAACGAGCGTGAACGTGGTGCAGATCGACAGCTACCTGACGCAGCCCTACGACTGGAGCACCAAGTCCGCTACCAGTAGCTCGTCGGCTGTGTGGACCGGCCTGCCCTACGGCACCTACAAGGTCACGGCTGCCTGGAGCGGCACCATCCAGTCGCAGACCATCACCTTCAACTCGGCAAAGACCGTGCCGTTCACGTTCTGAGGACGAGATGCGCGGACTCGACATACGACAGCTCAAGCAATCGCAGGGCATCACGCTCGTCGAGCTCATGGTGAGCATGACCATCATGACGGTCGTCATGGCGATGCTCGTGGTCACTTGGGTCTCGCTGCAGAGCTCGGAAGCCGTGACGGTGAGGTCGGACCAGACGCGCAGCGACGTGCGCATCGCCATGGCGCGCATGTGTCGCGAGATCCGTGACGTGCAGAGCCAGGCTGCGGGTCAGCCGCTCGACGGCGAGGCGCCTATCATCTACGCCTCGGCCAACGAGATCGACTTCACCACGTCCTTCAACGACCCCGGCGCCAACAAAGCGGGGCAGATCCTGTTGACCCGCTACTACTACGTCTGCAACTCCGCCAACAATGACCCGACCACCTGGTGCATCTACCGCCAGCGCGACACCAACCAGAACGGCGTGTTCGACACCGGTGACCGGGTGGACCAGATCGCGGACGACATCGTCAACGGGATCACGCCCAGCACGGGCAGCCCGACACCGATGTTCCAGTACAGCTACCTGGATGGCAGCGGCACGCTGCAGACGGGCACCACGCCACCCGACCCAGCGACCATCCAGACCGTCCAGATTCGAATAATGGCAGATGTGAATCCAGGCCACGAACCCACGTACATGGATCTCGTGAGCACCGTAGAGCCGCTCAACATGCGGCAGATGTGAAAGGGGCAGTCATGAGTAGATTCCACAAACAGGAAGGCAGCGGCCTGATCGTCCTGCTGGGCGTGATAGCCACCGTGGCGGTCTTGGCCACCGTCGTGGCCATGGTGACCGTCAACACGCAGGCCGGCACGGCCGCGACGCGTACGCAGGCCAAGAGCTTCTACGTCGCCGAAGCCGGCCTCGACTTCAGCACGTACGCACTCGACGCGACGTGGCCCACGACGAGCGGGCAGGCGCTCAACACGACCACCATCGCCAGCACGGCTATGGGGTCCTTGGACGCCGCCACGTTCCCCGGAGCCAGCATCACGCTGCACCTCTACGACAACTCGGACACCAACGGTGACGGCGTGATCGGCTACGGCACGGGCGGCTGGGATTCCGCTTGGGACGCCAACGGCGACGGCATCATGTGGGCGGATTCGCAGTCGGTCGTCCAGACCGGCACCCACGTGGCCCAGAAGTCCAGGGTGCGCGTGCAGGTGACCTCCGTGGCGCAGTCGGGAGGCCTGACCGGCGACCCCACCGTGTTGTGGACCGGTGGCCAAGTGTCGCTCAGCGGTCCCAGCCTGGGCATTGCCGTAGCACCTCCCGCCGGAGGCGTGCACGCCTATATCGGCGGCGCGGTGATCAACAACAACCTGCCCACGACCCAGTCGGGTGTCAACGTGGTGGCCAACAACTCGACCGTCCCGATCACCAACTACATGCCGACCAGCACGTATAACACGCTTCTGGCCTCGGCCACCACCACCACGGGCAACACGACGCTGTCGAGCATCTCGGTCAGCTCCGGGAGCACCACGCGCTCGTCGAACACGACGGTGACCGGCAGCGTGAGCATCACCGGTTCCGCCAACTACACGTTCCAGGGATCGCTGTACATCAACGGCGCTCTCACCATCGGCACGTCGGGCACGGTGACCTTCCAGGGGCCGGTGTACGTGACCAACAACATGACGGTCAGCAGCTCGTTCAGCGGCACGATCGCGAACTCAGGGAACGGTGGTCTCCTGGTCGTTAACGGCGACTTCAGCAAAGCCGGCGGCGGGTACTTCGGCAGCGAGGCCAATCCCTTCCTGCTGATGGAGACAGACTTCGGCCGCAACCTCAACTTCAGCGGCGGGGACTTCTACGGGATCATCTACGGGAAGTACGCCAACTTCGCCCCGACCGGCACCGGCGGCGGCTCTTCAGGCGGCGGCTCTTCAGGCGGCGACGCTGCGTCCGGCGGCTGCTACGCCAACTACCCGCTCTTCTGGGGCTCGGTGTTCGTGGCCGGGGTCGGCAACTTCAACGCCATCGCCGGCTATCCGTACATGGTCCGGTACGACGATACCGTGGTGCAGAACCTGGGTGGATTCTTCAGCCAGTCTGCGCCGACCAGCGTGTCGCTCGTGAGCAACACCTGGCAGGAGATGAAAGCGCTGTAATGCCCTGACGCCTCTTACTGCCCCTTTGGGGTGTGACGGGAACCGCGGGCGGGCGGCCGGGAGGCCGCCCGCCCC
>PMKX01000057.1:0-3661 GCA_003158705.1 Actinomycetota bacterium | reverse complement strand
CTTCTGATGTCCGGTCGCCTACCCGATCGCTGGCAGTTCTCCTGAGGGCGGCCTGCACCCCATAATCGGTCCACCTTGAGGTTGTGGTCTTGTTGGCTTGTCCGCGATCGATGCACGTCGTCGATACGGGGGGCGCGAGCACAGAGCGCCCTTCCGTTCGCCAAACAGAACACGAACCTGTGGCTCCTTGGCTAGCTCGTCGTCGCTGATCGTCTGGCAGCACTCCGCGCTCGCAGACTTCGGCCCCTGTCCTCTACACCGGACCGGTCGTGTGCTTGTGCCCGCAACCTACTACCAGGCTCACCACGACCAGTATGGTCGCGACAGCCAGCGTCTTCCCGGCCCTACTCGCTCCTTCGCCATGACGGTGCTCCTCAGACGGGATGCTGGGCTCGTCCGCTTGTGCAACGTCTGGTCGCTCCGCCGGTCTCACTCCGGTGAGATGACGATCGGCGTGGCCTCCGTACCCTCTATCTCGCGCCGCCACGCCGCGCGTTTGCCGACGCGCGCGCGCAGCTGCCAACGTCGCGACTTCTCCTCGCCCTCGATGGCCTCGGCGACGGCCGCGACACGCCCGTGGACGCGTGCGGACTCCTCTTCGGAAAGGCCGTAGTCGCTCAGCCAGTCAAGGACCACCTGCAGGTTGGTCGTGATGTCGACGTACAGACCCCAGTCTGCGGCACACACTTCGGCGAGGTAGGGGACGTAGATCGACATGTCGTCGTCGATCTCGCGCAGGGGCAGGTCCTTGAACAAGCCGATGATGTCATGGACGTCCTTCTGGTTGATCCTGCCGATCTGCGCCTTGGCGATGAGCGCATCGACCGGCGAGATCGCGTAGTCGTCGAGCTCCAGCCGCCCGCGGATGTCGATGTCGTGATCCATCCTCATGACGTCCAGAAAGACGTCGACGTGGTCGACGAGGGGCCGGGCGGCCACCTCCGGGTTGTCCGGCCCTGCGGCGCGGAGTGCCTCCTTCCTGACGAATTGGAGCTGCATCCCTGCGGTCGCCTGACTCACGTAGCTGTTCTCGGCGTAGCCGAGATCGCTGAAGACCTTCCACAGCGCCTCCCTCTGGCCGGAGAGGCCGACGAGGTCGACGTCCGAGTATTCGCGGTCTAGGAACCCGAGGTCGATGCAGTGGCGGCGTACGGCCAGGCCGCCTGCGAGCCGGACGTCAACGCCAGCGCGCCGTGCTACGTCGACCATCGCCATGGCCTCTGTCATGAGGCGGTCGGCAAGGCGTCGCGGCATCCTGTCCCCGCCGAGCCATGATTTCAACGGCTCGCCCTCAGGGGACTCGCCGGCCCCACCCACCAAGGCCTCGATGGGTTCCTCGATGGCGTCGAGGATGGACTGCGCCACGTAGACACGCGGACGATTCGTGCTCTGCACCGGCGCCAGCAGCCCGCGGCTCACGAACGTGGCCACGGCGCGGCGGGCCGTGCCGTCACTGACCGCCAGCGCGCGCCGCACATCGCGCACCACGACGAACGGCGATATGAAGAGCTCGTCCACCAGCGCGAGNNTGCCTGCTGGTAGGCGCGTTCAGCCGTCTCGCGTACCCCGGCGGCAAAGAAGAGCAGCCACGGCAGCCACTCGCCGTGGGTGCGCACGCGCTGGAGCAAGGTGTAGTACTCGCGGCGGTGCGCCTCGAGGTAAGCAGAGAGATACAGGAGCGGCTGCGAGAGCCGCTCGCGCGCGACCAGGAAGAGCACGATCAGGATGCGGCCCAGCCGCCCGTTGCCGCCCACGAACGGGTGGATGGATTCGAACTGCGCATGCGCCATCGCGCACTGCACGAGGTCAGGCAGCCGGTCGCGCTCGACCATGAAGCCCTCGAGGTGGTCGAGCCCGGCGAGCATCTCCGGCACCGGCGGAGGGACGTACGTGGCGGTGGCCAGCGTCGAGTCGGGCGGTCCGATCCAGTTCTGCGTGGTCCTGAACTCGCCCGGCGCTCTCGCCGTGGCCGGTTCGCCGTGCAGCAAGCGCTCATGCAGGCTCCGGATCAGGCCCAGGTCCAGGGGGTGTGTGGCGACACACTCGATGCCGTACACCAGGGTCGCGAGCACGTTGCGCACCGCGTCGAGCTGGTCGAACTGGGAGTCGGCAGGCGCCGCAGAGATCTCGTCGAGCAGTACCTCCGCGAGGCTGACGCCGGCGCCCTCCATGCGCGTCGAACAGAGGGCTTCCTGGCGCAGGAACGGCGCCACCATCGCCGGCGGGTTCGGCAACTCGCCGGCGAGCCCGGACAGCTTACCCAGGGCGGCGTCGGCGCGTGACAGCGCGACGGCGAGTTCCCTCGTGAAGGTCAGCTCGGGAGGCAGCGGCGCCGGCACGAAGGCGGCGTAGCCCTCGGGGCAGGTGACCACAGACCCTGCCTTCGACGCCTTGAACTCGCTGGGGTCCATCGCGCCGCCCTCGCTCTGCCGGTCTCCGACCCCGTTGGGGCCGATCGAGACACAGAGTATATGCCCGTGTCGGGGAGGCCGAACGGGGGTGACCGGCACCCCTAGGTTCGGTCGTCGCCCTCCTTGGCCGAGGCAGCCAAGTGGCCCATGGTGCGGGGATGAAGAAGTGGGCCGCGGGCACGGTTGTCTTTCCCCCGGAAGGGCGATAGGTTGAGGCCAGTGTTTGCAGCTACTCTTGCGTCGGCTACACAGTGTTGAGCCGCGGTCGGTCCAAGCGATTGGCGATGAGCGCATTGTTGCTCAGTGGTCTCCAAAGGTGCACGTGCGATCGGCGACTGCGGCCGCCACGGTCTCCCGCACTTCACACTTCCAGAAGCTCCCTTCCTCCGCCGTCCAGATTCTCGTCTGTCGCCTCGTCGCAGCCGACGAGGCACGAGTGCGTCCGTCTACCTCTCAAGGAGGAGCCATGGCCAAGATCCTGATGATCCACCCGGACAAGTGCACCGGGTGTCGCAACTGCGAGCTGGCCTGCGAGTTCGTGCACGAGGGCCAGTTTCGCCCGGCGGCCACTCGCGTGCAGGCCTACAGCTGGGAGCGCGAAGGCATCTCGGTGCCCATGCTCTGCCAGCAATGCGACGACGCCGCCTGCGTCAAGGTCTGCCCCACAGGTGCGATGCACCGCAGCACGACGCTTGCCAACCTCGTCGACTGGGACGAGCGGGTCTGTATTCGCTGCAAGATGTGCACCGTTGCCTGCCCGTTCGGCAACGCCCGCTACGACGCCGCCTCGAGCAGCATCTTCAAGTGTGACACCTGCCAGGGTGCGCCGGAGTGCGTGACCTTCTGTCCCAACGGTGCTCTGGAGTACGTCGACGACACCCAGCAGGTGCGCTCACGCAAGAAGGCCTACGCGGCGAAGTTCAAGGACGCTTTCCAGGAGGTGAGCTGAGATGTTCGGCTGGACCGGCACCATCCTCCGCGTGAACCTCACGAAGGGCAAGGTCTCCCGTGAGGCCACCGACGTCAAGCTCGCGCACGACTACATCGGCGCCCGCGGCCTGGGCGTGCGTATCATCAGCGACGAGGTCGACCCCAAGGCCGACGCGCTGGGACCCGACAACAAGCTCATCTTCGCGCCGGGTCCGCTGACCGGCACCTTCGCGCCGTCGGCGGGACGCTTCGACGTCATCACCAAGGGGCCGTTGAACGGCGTCATCGCCGCGTCTAACTCGGGCGGTTCGTTCGGCCCC
>PMKX01000098.1 GCA_003158705.1 Actinomycetota bacterium | reverse complement strand
GATGATGCGCTCGAGGATCTTGGCGTCGCGGTACTTGGGGTGCTTGTCGAGGACGACGGCCACCGACTCGACCACTTCCTGTACTGCCTGATGGAACTCGGGCTCGGCCGGGTTCTTGGCCTTGACCTGAGCCATCAGGTCTTTGACGTAGTCACTCATTCAGGATCCTCCAGTTGGTTTGCTCAACGTTGTTGGATGGGGGCTCGAAGAGCCGGAGCGGCGGCAGGGAGACCGCCGGGTTTGCAGACGAGTTACCACTCCTCTTTGGCGCCGCGCCCACGCCACAGGCGGCGAGGTGTCGGCGTCCGACGACGTGCTGGCTTGCTTCGGAACCCCGGCGGCGCGATGTACCAGCGTCGCGAGGCGTCCGCAGTATACCTCTTCGTATGTCACGCCGCAGTCGCCATGCGGGCCAAACTTCCCCGGCGGAGCTGGGCCAATTGGCAAACCGGGGCAGGACGCCGGGCGGGGACAAAGCTCAGCGTGGTGCTGGGCAGGCTCGTCTGCCACCCGGCTCGCCAGGCTTGGCGGCCGCCGCCGCAGTCGGCAGTCCTTGTACATTCGGGCCAACAGAGGGCGCGCCGATTGCCCGCCTGCTGGAACAAATTGACTGCGGCCACGCTCGCGCCTATCATCTAGTCGAGAGGGCGACAAGAACCGCAAGACCCTTCCGCCCCCGCCGCACCGAATCAACGCGCGAGCGCCTCCGTGAGAACGCGCGCCCGCGCCCGGAAAGGCCAGCTCAGCGCCCGCCACCCAGGGCGACAGGAAGGAGTGGCACACATGGCTCTCAGAACGCCCGAGGAGTTCGTCCAGAGCCTCGCCGACCTGCACCTGCAGATCTACCTGTTCGGCGAGAAGCTCGACGACTACGTCAACCACCCGATCATCCGCCCCAGCATCAACTGCATCGCCATGACCTACGAGCTGGCGCGCCAGCCTGAGTTCGCAGACCTCATGCTCGCCACCAGCCACCTCACCGGCAACAAGGTCAACCGCTTCACCCACATCCATCAGAGCACCGACGACCTAGCCAAAAAGGTCAAGATGCAGCGCCTGCTGGGCCAGAAGACGGGCTCGTGCTTCCAGCGCTGCGTGGGCATGGACGCCATCAACGCGCTCTACTCGGTGACCTACGAGACCGACCAAGCCAAAGGCACGGAGTACCATGCGCGCTTCAAGAAGTACGTCCAGTACCTGCAGGAGAACGACCTCGTGGCCGACGGCGCCATGACCGATCCCAAGGGGGATCGCGGCCTGGCGCCGCACGAACAGCCTGACCCCGACGTCTACCTGCACATCGTCGAGAGACGTGACGAAGGCATCGTGGTGCGCGGCGCCAAGGCCCACCAGACGGGTGCCTGCAACTCGCACGAGATCATCGTCATGCCCACGGTGGCCATGCGCGAGGGCGACGAGGACTACGCCGTGAGCTTCAGCTGCCCCGCCAACGCCAGAGGCGTGTACTACATCTACGGGCGCCAGAGCTGCGACACGCGCAAGCTCGAGGACAACGATCTCGACGTCGGCAACGCGCGCTTCGGCGGCCAAGAAGCCCTCATGGTCTTCGACGACGTGTTCGTCCCCTGGGAGAACGTCTACCTGTGCGGCGAGGTCGAGTTCTCGGGCGCCCTGGTCGAGCGCTTCGCCGGCTTTCACCGCCAGAGCTACGGCGGCTGCAAAGTCGGCGTCGGCGACGTGCTCATCGGCGCCGCCGCCACGGCCGCCGACATGAACGGCGTCGCCAAGGCCAGCCACATCAAGGACAAGCTCATCGAGATGACACACCTCAACGAGACGCTCTTCTCCTGCGGGCTGGCCTGCTCTCACGAGGGCGTTCAGATGCCCGCCGGCAACTATCAGATCGACATGCTGCTGGCCAACGTCTGCAAGCAGAACGTGACCCGCTTCCCCTACGAGATCGCGCGTCTGGCCGAAGACATCGCCGGCGGTCTCATGGTCACCATGCCGTCCGCTCAGGACCTCGCCGACGAGAAGATCGGCCCTATCGTCGAGAAGTTCTTCGTGGGCCAGTGCGACACGCCCACTATCGACCGCATGCGCATCCTGCGCCTGGTCGAGAACCTCACGCTGGGCACTGCCGCCGTGGGCTACCGCACCGAGAGCATGCACGGCGCCGGCTCACCGCAAGCGCAGCGCATAATGATCGGCCGCCAGTCCAACATCAATCACAAGAAGGAACTGGCCAAGGCGCTGGCCGGCGTCGGCAAGCCGTGGGACAAAGGTAAGGCCAAAGTGCCCACGGCGGAGGCTAGCCACCGGCGATGACCGACGAGCACAAACCGGCGACCGAGAAACACGTGACCATCGTCTACTGCGGCGGCTGTAATCCGCACATCGACCGCACCGCCGTCGCCGGCGAGCTGCCCGTTGACGACCCCGACGTGCCCCCGGGAGCGACCGTGCATGTGAGCGGCTGCCCGCGAGCGTGCGCGTCAGATCACCTGCTGACCATCCCCGAGCGCAGCGATGGCGTGCGGGGGACCGCAGGCACACCGCACACCATTCGGAAAAGCGATGGCGTGCGGGGGACCNNTCGCCGGCGAGCTGGTCGACGGCGTGCCTACCCGCGCCGCCGATCTCGCCCCCACGGTCACACGCAAGCTTAAGGAGTAGCCGGATGGACTGGACGAAGGAGTACGCGCGCAAGCGCGTGACGGCGGCACAAGCCATCAAGTGTGTGCAGTCGGGCGACCGCGTGGTGCTCGCCCACGCCTGTGGCGAGCCCCTGGAGCTGGTCGACGCGCTGGTCGCGCGGGCCGGTGAGCTCGAGCACGTCGAGATCGTCCACATGGTGGCCATGGGCAAGGGCGAATACAGCCTGCCCGAGCACGCGCGGAGCTTCTTCCACAACTCGCTGTTCACCGGCGCCTCGACCCGCGACGCCGTGCGCGAGGGGCGCGGCGACTACACACCCGTCTTCTTCCACGCGATCCCCGACCTGTTCCTCAAGGGCTATCTGCCGCCGTCGGTCGCGCTCGTCCACCTGTCGCCGCCCGACAAGCACGGCTTCTGCTCGTTCGGCATCTCGGTCGACTACACCAAGCCGGCGGCCTCGGTGGCCAAGACGGTCGTGGCTCAGGTCAACCCCAACATGCCGCGCACACACGGCGACGCCTTCATCCACGTCTCCGAGCTCGACTACATCGTCGAGAGCGAGCAAGCGATCATCGAGCTGCAGCCGCCCAAGATCGGCCCCGTCGAAGAGGCCATCGGCAAGAACATCGCCAGCCTCGTCGACGACGGCTCCTGCCTGCAGCTCGGCATCGGCGGCATACCCGACGCCGTGCTGCATGTTCCTGCACGAGAAGAACGACCTGGGCATCCACAGCGAGATGTTCAGCGAGGGCGTCGTCGATCTCTACGACGAGGGCGTCATCACTAACGCCCGCAAGACCATCAACCGCGACAAGATGACGGCCACGTTTCTCATGGGCACGCGTCGCCTGTACGACTTCGTCGACGACAACCCAGCCGTGAACATGTTCCCGGTCAACTACGTGAACGACCCCTACATCATCGGCCAGAACGACAACGTGGTGGCCATCAACTCGGCCATACAGGTCGACATCATGGGCCAGGTCGTGGCCGACACCATGGGGCCGGTGCAGTTCACCGGCATCGGCGGCCAAGTCGACTTCATGCGCGGCGCCGCGCGCAGCAAGGGCGGCAAGGCCATCATCGCCCTGCCCTCCACGGCCAAGCGCGGCGAGGTCAGCCGCGTGGTCGCCAAGATCGGCGAGGGCGCCGCCGTCACCACCATGCGCGCCGACGTGGATTACGTGGTCACCGAGCACGGCGTCGCCCGCCTCAAAGGCAAGATGCTGCGCGAGCGCGCCGAGGCGTTGATCGCCATCGCCGACCCCAAGTTCCGCGACCAGATCCGCGAGGATGTCGCCGCCCTGCGGGGCGCCGGCTGGCTGCCTCGCTAGGACCATCGACCACAAGGAGACGAGCAGAGCCATGGATACCAAACTCCGCGTCCACAGGGCGCCCAAGACGCTCATCACCGGTAACGGCTGTGTCTCGCAGATCGGCATCGAGGCCAAGAAGCTCAACGGCACCAAGGCCCTGATCCTCACCGACCCCGGCGTCGCCTGCTCCGGCAGCGTCACCGACGTCGAGCGTCCCTTGCGCGATGCCGGGCTCGAGGTCGGCATCTACGACAAGGCCGTGCCCGAACCACCGATGAGCAGCGTCGAGGAGATCGTCAGCTTCACCAAGAAGGGCGGCTACGACATCGTCATCGGCTTCGGCGGCGGCTCGGCGATCGACATCGCCAAGGTCGTGGCCGCGCTGGCGCCCAACAACGACAGGCTCGAAGACTACGTCGGTGTCGACCAGGTGCCGCGCAAAG
Organism: Actinomycetota bacterium; assembly: GCA_003158705.1. Taxonomy (GTDB): domain Bacteria; phylum Actinomycetota; class Thermoleophilia; order UBA2241; family UBA2241; genus FEN-672. Next base: position 1,514 of record PMKX01000098.1, on the reverse strand, counting down.
GCCTGCCGCTGATCGCCGTGCCCACCACGGCCGGCACCGGCTCCGAGGTCACCGCCATCGCCATCTTCGCCAACGAGAAGTTGAACGTGAAGCAGGGCGTCGTGAGCCCGTACCTCATCCCCAACATCGCCTTGGTCGACCCGGTGCTCACGTACAGCTGCCCGGCCGGCGTGACCGCCGCCTCGGGCATGGACGCCCTCATCCACTGCGTCGAGGCCTACATCTCCGTGAACGCCACCATGCACACCGACCCACTGGCGGCCGAAGGTATCAAGCTCATCAGCAAGAGCATCCGCACCGCCGTGTACGACGGCGCCAGCGCCTGGGCGCGTCACAACATGGCCATGGGCTCGCTCCTCGGTGGCATCGCCTTCGGCAACGCCGGCGTGGGCGCCGTGCACGCATTGTCGTATCCCATCGGCGGCACTTTCCGCGTGCCGCACGGTGTCGCCAACACACTCATGCTGCCCTGGGTCATGGAGTACAACATGCTGGCCTGCCTGCGCTGGTTCAGGCAGATCGGCGAGGTCATGGGCGAGGATATGACCGGCCTCAGCGACCGCGAGGCGGCCGCCAAGACGGTCACGGCGATGCGCCAGCTCGCCGACGATCTGAACCTGCCTCAGTACCTTTCGGACGTGAACATCCCCGAGTCGGCGATCGATGACCTTGCCGACAGCGCCATGGGTCAGACGCGCCTGCTCGACAACAACCCGCGCAAGCTGACGCGCGAAGACGTCGTGCAGATCTACAGGAACATGGCGGTGCGCCCGGGCAGCAGGCCGCTCAGTTGACAGCCGCCAAAGCCTGATTCCCGCCGCAGGACATGATTGCGAAGAGCGCGGGCGCCTGCGGCGCCCGCGCTCTTTATTTGTCTAGACGCGCCGGGCCTACTCCCACTCGATGGTGCTCGGCGGCTTGCTCGAGATGTCGAGCGCGACCCGATTGACCTCGGCGACCTCGTTGATGATGCGACTCGAGATACGCTCAAGCAGATCGTAAGGCAGATGCGCCCAGTCGGCGGTCATGGCGTCGTCGCTTTTGACGGCGCGGATTACGATCGGATATGCATACGTACGCTCGTCGCCCTGCACGCCGACCGAGCGGATCACGGGCAGGATGGCGAAGCACTGCCACAGTTCGCGATAGAGACCGGCCTTTTTGATCTCGTCCTGCAGGATGGCGTCGGCGCGCTGCAGAATGTCGACGCGCTCGGGCGTAACGGCGCCGATGATGCGAATGGCGAGCCCCGGCCCGGGAAACGGCTGGCGCCAGACGACGCTCTCGGCGAGACCGAGCTCCTCGGCCACAGCGCGCACCTCGTCCTTGAAGAGCAGGCGCAGCGGCTCGACCAGCTCAAAGCCCATCTTCTCGGGCAACCCGCCGACGTTGTGATGACTCTTGATCTTGGCGGCCTGGCGAGTGCCGCTCTCGATGACGTCGGAGTACAGGGTGCCCTGCACGAGAAAGCGGGCGTCGATGAGTTTGGCCGCCTCTTCTTCGAAGCAGCGGAT
>PMKX01000131.1 GCA_003158705.1 Actinomycetota bacterium | reverse complement strand
GCCCTCTTCCTCATGGTCGGCTTCCTGTACGAGCGCACGCACACACGGGATATCGCTTCGATGAGCGGTCTGGCCAAGCCGATGCCGGTGCTCGCCGGTTTCTTCCTGTTCTTCTCGCTGGGCTCGTTGGGCCTGCCGGGGCTCAGCGGCTTCGTCGGCGAGTTCCTGAGCCTGCTAGGGCTGTTCCACTACTCACATGCGCTGGGCGCCGTGGCGGCCATCGGTGTCATCCTGGCCGCCTGCTACCTCTTGTGGATGTTCCAGCGGGTGATGTTCAACGATCGCGGCGACCCCGAAGCCATGCCTGCGTTCTCGATGCGCGACTTCAGCGTGCGGGAGATAGCCTCGCTGGCTCCGCTGGTGGTGTTCGCCGTGTGGGTCGGCGTGTATCCCGACACATTCCTCAACCTGCTGCATGTGCCGTCGCAGACGATCATCGATCAGGTCAGGCCGGCGCTCGCCAGGGCGCACGTCCACGGCCTGGCCGACCTGTTCAACGTGACCAAGGGGCTGTTCTAGGCCATGGACTACCACAACTCGATAGCCGTGATCCTACCCCTCGTCGTCGTCTCTGGGGCGGCCGTGCTCGTTCTGCTGGTGGATGCGTTCACCGGGCGCAAGGCGGTGCTGCCATGGGTGGCGGCCGCCGGCTTGGTCGCGGCCGCTGCCGTGGCCCTGGGACAGTGGATCCAGTTCAAGGGCGGTCTGCGCTTCAGCGCCCGCCAGCCTGAGGGCGGCTTCAACCACATGGTCGCGCTCGACAAGTACGCGCTCTTCTTCATCGTCTTGTCCGCCGCCATCGGCGTGCTCACTATCATGCTCTCCGACGCCTATGTGAACGCCCGCGGCGGCGGCCGCGGCGAGTTCTACGCTCTTCTGCTGTTCGTCATCGCCGGCATGGTCGCCATGTCCATGGCCACCGACTTGATCGCCTTCTTCGTGGCCTTCGAACTCATGTCACTGCCGACCTACGTGCTGGCCGGCTTCTTGCGTCGCGACGTACGCTCGGGCGAGGCCTCGATCAAGTACTTCGTCAACGGCGCCTTCGCCTCGGCTATCCTCGCCTTCGGCCTCGCGCTGCTCTACGGCATCAGCGGTCAGACCAATTACGCGTCCATCAGCGCGTCGCTAAGCAACCTAAACGGCGCCAACGGCATAGCGACGGTCGCGCTGGTGCTCATCACCTGCGGCTTTGCTTTCAAGGTCTCGGCCGTGCCCTTCCATAGCTGGGTCCCGGACGTGTACGAGGGCGCGCCCACGCCCGTGACGGCCTTCATGTCGGTGGGCGTCAAGGCGGGCGCTTTCGCAGGGTTCCTGCGCCTGTTCATGCTGGCGGCGATGCCCGACGCGGCCGCCTGGACGAACGTTCTCATCATCCTGGCGGTGCTCACCATGGTCGCCGGCAACGCGCTTGCTCTTCCGCAGCGCAACCTCAAGCGTCTGCTGGCCTACTCCAGCATCGCGCATGCCGGCTACATCCTGCTCGGCGTCATCGCCGTGGGGCACAGTCACGCGTCTTCCACGTCCTCGGCCGGTTCCCGAGCCATCCTGTTCTACCTGGCCTCGTACGCGCTCATGAACCTCGGCGGCTTCGGTATGCTCGTCTGGGTCCGTGCGCGCCGCAGCTTCGGCTACACGCTCGACGAGTTTGCCGGCCTTGCCCGCACCATGCCGGGGGCCGCTCTGGGCATGAGTCTCTTCATGATCTCGCTGACCGGCATACCGCCCACCGTCGGCTTCTGGGGCAAGTTCTACCTCTTTGCGGCGGTCGTGAACGCGCGGCTCACGTGGCTGGCCATAGTGGCCGTCATCATGAGCTCGGTGTCGGCGTTCTACTATCTGCGCGTGGTCTGGTACATGTACTTCCGCCAGGCGCCCGAAGCCGCCGCGGCGGAGCCGCCGGCTGCGGGCGCCGCCGAGGTCGTGACCGACGCGAGCTCGGCGCAGCCTGCCGCCGCCACGGCTCAGCTCGCGGGGCCCTCTCTGGCCGTGCGCGCGGCGCTCGCCGTGGCCGCGCTCGGCGTAGTGCTCGTAGGCCTCGCACCGAGCTATCTCCTGCGCTTCGCCGAGGGCGCCCTCAGGACTCTGATCGGGTAACCGTCATGAGTCGCCGCGGCGCACGCGGCGCGGCGACTCGCTGCACCTCTGCGGACTGTATAATCGGTGACCCTGCACGGCTGGTACGGCAAAGCCGGGGACCAGTCGCAACGTGAAGGCGAGGTGCGGTGAACATCCTGTTCGTTGGCGACGTGTTCGGGCAACCCGGCCGCGACGCTCTGCTGCGCCGCTTGCCGGCGCTCCGTGAGGAGCGCGCCGTCGACTTCGTCATCGCCAACGGCGAGAACACCGCCAACGGCGCCGGCATCACCTCCAAGATCGCCACCAGAATGCTGAATGGTGGCGTGGACGTGATCACGACCGGCAACCACATCTGGCGTCAGCGCGAGGTGTTCGCCTTCCTGGCGAGCAGTGACCGCATCGTGCGGCCGGCCAACTACCCGCCGTCCAGCCCGGGACGCGCGGTGACGGTGCGCGCGGCCGCCGACGGCACCGACGTGGCTGTGGTCAACCTCATGGGGAGCCTCTACATAGGTGCCGGCGTGTCTCCCTTCCGGATCATCGACGACCTCGTGGCTCAGGCAAGCGAGCTGGCCGCCACGGTGGTGGTGGACTTCCACGCCGAGGCC
>PMKX01000007.1:210-6056 GCA_003158705.1 Actinomycetota bacterium | reverse complement strand
GCCGACAAGGTGATGGTCATGTACGGCGGCCGCACGGTCGAGTACGGACCGGTGGACGGGGTCTATTACAACGCCCAGCACCCCTACACGTGGGGTCTCCTGGGCTCGCTGCCGCGGCTCGACCTGGCTGAGAAGACGCGGCTGACGCCCATCAAGGGGCAGCCGCCGAACCTGCTTCTGCTGCCGGCCGGTTGCCCGTTCTCCGGCCGCTGCGGCTACGAGCGGCCGGAGTGCCGCGACAACTGGCCTGAGCTCGAGATCGTGGGCACCGAGCACGGCGTGCACTGCCAGATACCACAGGCCGAGCGTCTGGAGCTGCGTGCTCAGCTGCCGCGTTTCAAGGCACCGGTCGCATGAGCTTCCTCGAAGTACAGAACCTGAAGATGTACTTCCCAATCAGGAGCGGCATCCTGAAGCGCACTACGGGTCATGTGTACGCGGTCGACGACATCTCGTTCTCGGTCGAGCACGGCGAGACCATGGGGCTGGTGGGGGAGAGCGGCTGCGGCAAGTCCACTACGGCGCGCGTGATCCTTCGCCTGCAGCAGGCGAGCGGCGGCACCGTCACCTATGACGGCGAGGATGTGATGTCGGCTTCACGGGCGCAGATGCAGCGGCTGCGCCGCGACATGCAGATCATCTTCCAGGACCCGTACGCCTCGCTCAATCCGCGTATGCGGGTGCGCAGCATCATCGGCGAGCCGCTGAAGATTCACCATATCGGCACGCCGGCCGAGCGTCGCGAGCGGGTGGTGCAGCTGCTCGAGACGGTCGGGCTCACGGCCGAGCATGCCGACCGCTATCCGCACGAGTTCTCGGGCGGCCAGCGCCAGCGCATCGGCGTCGCGCGCGCCTTGGCGCTCAACCCGCGCCTGATCATCTGCGACGAGCCGGTGAGCGCCCTGGACGTCTCCATCCGCGCTCAGGTCATCAACCTGCTGGACGACCTCCAGGACGAGCTCAAGTTGACCTATCTGTTCATCGCCCACGACCTGTCGGTGGTCAAGCACATATCAGACCGCGTGGGGGTGATGTACCTCGGCAAGGTGGTGGAGATAGCCGGCAGCGACGTGCTGTACGACTTCCCGCAGCACCCGTATACGGAGGCGCTGCTCTCGGCGGTGCCGATCCCCGACCCGCAGACGGAACGCACCCGACGGCGCATCATACTCGAAGGCGACGTGCCTAGCCCAGCGAACCCGCCCTCGGGCTGCGTGTTCCATCCGCGCTGCTCGCGCATGCAGCCCGATCCTTGCCAGCGCGAGATGCCGGCCCTCGAGGGCACGGGCGACGCCGGCGCGAACCACCTCGTTGCATGTCACTTCGCGACGCGCTACCCGCAGGCGCCCGCTGCCGCTGCCGCCGGCACCTGAAGCACCTTCGCGACGCGCCGCTGACTGGTAAGCTCGTCACATGCCGCACAGCAGCACCATCACCGCTCGACGTCAGCGCCTGGCCGCAGTTGGCGTCTGTCTGCTGCTGGCCACGCTCTGCGGCTGCGGCGGGCGCCACGGCGAGCAGAGCACCGTGGTCGCCCGCGTCAACGGGCACGCGATCCTGAGAAGCGCTTTGGATGTTGCCCGAGCCAGCGCCCGGCTGAGCGGCCGCGTGCCGAGCGACGCGCAACTCCTTCGTTTGCTCATCGACCGCGAGCTGGTCCGGGAAGAGGCGCTGCGGCTCGGCGTCACGGTCAGTCCGGCGGCCGTCGATGCGCGGCTGGCCGCGGTGACGAAGGAGGCGGGCGGGGCCGCCGCGCTGGCGGCCGACCTGAAGAGCGCCGGCCTCGACGAGGCGGCGCTGCGCGACGCCGTTCAGCAGGTCCTGCTCAGTGAGAGCTTGCAGGACCGCAAGTTCGGCGCCATCCGTGCTTCACGGGCGCAGTCGCTGGCGTACTTCCGCCGACATCGTGCCCTGTTTCGCAGAGCCCCCTCCGTGGAGTTGGCCGACATCGTGGTACGCAACCAGGCCAGCGCCGCCATCGTCTTGAGGCGCCTGAAGCAAGGCCAGCCGTTCGCCGCTGCCGCGCAGCAGTTCAGTCGGGACCGCGAGTCGGCGGTCAGCGGCGGCGTGATGGGCTGGGTGCTCGTCGCCTCGTTGCCGAGGCCGTTGGCGGCGGTGGCGGCCAAGCTCGCTGCGGGCGCGATGAGCGCCCCTGTGAATGCCCCCGGCGGCGTCTACATCCTCAAGCTGCTGGGGCGCCGGGAAGGCAGGCAGTTCTCGTTCGCGCACGTCGCGAGCGAGATCAGCCACGAGCTGACGAGCCGCCGGCGCAGTGCGTCGCTGGCGGCCTGGGTGCGTCAGAGTCGCGCCCAGGCTGACGTCGAGATCATCAAGTGAGCGTGAACGCCGGCTGCTATACTGCGCTCGGGCCGTCTCTCAAGCTCTCTCGTCCACCGCTCGGAGGTCGCGTGTGAGGCCTGTTCTCGCCGTCGTGCTCGTCGTGGCCGGGCTGATCTTGGTCGTGGGTGCCCTCAACCACGCCCAGACGGTCTCCCTCGACTGCGTGGTCGGCACCTGGTCGCAGGCCTCGGTCTTCGTCCTGGCTGCCATCGTGGCCGGACTCCTCGTGGCGACGGCGGTCCTGGCAGCCGCGGCGGCAGGCGTGCGGGCAGCCGATGACCGGCGCAAGCTGGAGAACGAGCTCGAACGCACGTATGCGCGTCTGCGCGCGGCCGGGGGGCAGCCGGCGAGCCCGAGTGAGCAGCCGCGTGAGGGCGGTCTGCGCGAAGACGTCGCGCCGTCAAGTGAGGAGCACGTGGGCGTTGAGGGTGGCGACGCGCCGGTCGCCTGAGCCGGCGAGCGGCGGGTGGTCCCCCGCGGCCGCGCCGGCGGCTGGTCGCAGCTCTTCCGTCGTTGCCCGGCGCTAGACTGAGGATACTCGTGAACGACGACTCCTGGTTCATCTCTCAGATCGACTTCGGCATCGTGCGCCGTCTGGCGACGGAGCTCGATGTGAGCCAGGTGACGGCCGAGGTGCTGGCTCGGCGTGGGTTCACCGATGTCGAGGCGGCACGCGGCTTTCTGCACCCGGACCACCGCCTGCATAGCCCCTATTTGCTGAGCGGCATGGCAGAGGCCCGGGCGCGCATCGACTGCGCCCTTCAGCAGGGGGAGTCCATCGCGGTGCACGGCGACTACGACGCCGACGGCATCACGGCCACGTTCGTGACCGTGGAGGTCCTGCAGAGCCTGGGCGCCCATGTCAGCTGGCGGCTGCCCAACCGCTTCACAGAAGGGTACGGCATCGTGGCCGCCACCATCGAGGAGTTGGCGGCTGCCGGCGTGCGCCTGCTCGTGACCGTCGACTGCGGCATCAACTCGGTCGCGGAGGTCCGGCTGGCCCAGAAGCTCGGCATGGACGTCATCGTCACCGACCATCATGAGCTGGCCGGCGAGCTCCCGCCGTGCATCGTCGTCTCACCCAAGCTTGCCGGCTACCCGTTCTCCGGCCTGGCCGGCGTCGGCGTCGCCTTCAAGCTCGCGCACGCTCTGCTACAGGATCGAGGAGAGGATCGCGTGGAGCTGCCGCTCAACCTGCGGCCTCTGGTGGACGTCGTCGCCGTCGGCACGGTGGCCGATCTCGTGCCTCTGCAAGACGAGAACCGCACGCTGGTCGCCATGGGCCTGGGGCGGCTGCGCACGGCACCGCGTCCGGGCCTGGCGGCGCTGATGGAGGTCACAGGCATAGTGGCCGACCAGATGACGGCCGGCAAGATCGGCTACCGGTTGGCGCCGCATCTCAATGCCGCCGGCCGCCTCGAAGACGCATCTCTGGCGCTCGATCTGCTTGCGGCCGCCGACCACCAGACGGCGCTGCCGCTTGCCTTGCGCCTCAGCGAGCTCAACCGGCAACGCCAGGAGATCGAGTCCGCCATCTTCGCCGCGGCCCTCGAGATGGTGCCAGAGCCGCTGCCGCCGGCGCTCGTGCTTTCGTCGCCGGACTGGCACGAAGGCGTCGTGGGCATCGTCGCCTCGCGTTTGGCGGAGCGGGTCTACAGGCCGACGATCCTGCTGAGCGAAGGCGAGGAGGTCGCCAAAGGCTCGGGTCGCAGCATCCCCGGCTTCGACCTTCTCGAGGCCGTGCAGGCCAGCTCTGCCGCGCTGCTCGGCTACGGCGGCCATCGGGCGGCATGCGGGCTGCGCCTGCCGTGCGCGCAGATCGGCGCCTTCCGCGAGGCGTTCACGGCCAGCGTCGCCGCTCGTCTGTGCTCCGGCGACCTGGTGCGCCGTACGCGTGTCGACTCCATCACGGGCGGCGACGACCTCACGCTGGCACTGGCCGACGAGCTCGAGCTACTGGCGCCGCACGGGGTGGGCAACCCGGCGGCGAGCCTGCTCCTCCACGGCGCCGAGATCAGCTCGCCGCGCCTCACGCGTGACCGCCGTCATCTTCGCTGCACCGTGCGTTGCGAGGGTGCCTCGTGTGCGGCGATCCACTTCGACTTTCACGGGCCCGAGGATGTGGGCGTCGGCGGGCGCTTCGACATCCCCTTGGCGCTGACCAAGAACAGCTACAACGGGGTGGTCAGCGCCCAGGTGCAGGTCAAGGCGCTCCATCCACTAGCCGAACCCGACACCGACCTGTGCTCAACGTCGTGTACGGTGGCTTGCGGCGACCGACTGCGCGGCGCCGAGCTGTGGCAGTATCTGGAGCAGATGGAGCTCGCCTCGCTCGCCGGCAGCGACGAGGTGGCGGCGATGGTCGAGCAGGCTCGCAGCGAGGGCCGCCTGCTCGATCGGCGCGGCCGCCCCATAGTGGCCGGCCTCACCTCGCTCGTCGCTACCGGCGAGCGTGTGCTGGTGGTCGTAGCAGACGTGGCGCGCCGCCGCCCGCTGCTCTCGCGCGACGTGCTGGCTCCCCAGCTCGACTGTGAAGGCCTCTACCTGCACGGCGCCTGCGTGGCTGCCCGCGCCGGCCTGGCACTGCCGGCCGCGCCCGATGCGTCCGCGTGTGCGCCGGGAGCCGTGATGACCGACTGCCTGAGCGCGGCGCTGAACCCTGCTCTGGTAGCTGAGTTCGGGCATGTGTTCTTCGTCGACCCGCCCTTCTCAGGCACGCTGCTGGAGGCCGTCGTGGGCGCTGCCGGACCCTCTGCCTGGGTCCACTGCGGCTGGGGGGCAGGTGAAGTACACTTCTCGGAGAAGGTGCTGGCCTCCGGCTACGATCTGGACGCGCGTTTGCGGCACCTGTGGCGAGTGGTCTCCGGGCGGCGCGGCAAGCCGGCGGACAGTGCGGCCGAGAGCGAGCTTCTTGGCGCCGGCCCGTTTCTGGCCGAGTTGCCTACGCTGGCGGCGGCGCTGGGCGCACTGGAGGAGACCGGTTTGCTGGCCGCCGAGGAAGGCAAGAACCGGGTCAGGCCTGCTGAAGGCAAGGTCGACCTGTCGACATCGAGGACGTATCTGACGTGGCGCCGACTGTTTCACACGACGACGTATCTGCAGCACTGCCTGACGGCGCCGCTCTGACGCAGGTTCCGGCTGAGTATCAGCCGCTGCTCGACGATCTGTTCGCGGCCGTCGAGCGCTACAACCCGGACCCGGACCGTGAGCTCATCACGCGCGCCTTCGTGGCCGCCTGCATCCTCCACGGCAAGCAGAACCGCAAGAGCGGCGAGGCCTACGTTCACCACCCGGTCGGCACGGCGCTGAACTGCGCCGAGCTGCAGCTAGACTCGGTGACCATCGCCGCGGCACTCCTGCACGACGTGGTCGAGGACACGGGCACGCCACTCTCGTGGCTCGAAGAGGAGTTCGGCGGCGAGATCGCCATGCTCGTGGACGGGGTCAGCAAGCTGACCAAGATGAGCTTCGACTCTCAGGAGGAGGAGCAGGCCGAGAACTACCGC
>PMKX01000007.1:0-182 GCA_003158705.1 Actinomycetota bacterium | reverse complement strand
AGCTCGAGGACCTCGCCTTCGCGACCCTGCACCCGCGCAAGTACGCCGAGATCCAGCTCTGGGTGTCGCAGCGCCGGGCCGATCGCGAAGACTACGTGGAGGAGGCGGCCGAGTTCCTCAGCGACGAGCTCGCCAAGGCCGGCATACGGGCCGAGATCACGGGCCGCGCCAAGCACTTCTAC
>PMKX01000127.1 GCA_003158705.1 Actinomycetota bacterium | reverse complement strand
GCCATCCTCGGCATGGACGAGCTCTCCGACGAGGACAAGGTCGTTGTGCAGCGGGCGCGCAAGATCGAGCGCTTCCTCTCGCAGCCGTTCAACGTGGCCGAGGAGTTCACGGGCCAACCCGGCAGGTACGTGCCGCTGAGCGAGACGATCCGCAGCTTCAAGGACTTGGTGCAGGGTCATTGCGACGATCTACCTGAGCAGGCGTTCTTCATGGTCGGCGGTCTGGACGAGGCGGCGCAGCAGGCCAAGCAGATGGCCGGCCACGCCGAGGCGGGCTCAGCGACGCCGTGAGCGGCGCAGACGCCCTGCACGTGGAGATCGTCACACCGGAGGGCGAGGTGTACAGCGACGACGTGCACATGGTCGTCTTGCCCGGCGTGGAAGGCGAGCTCGGTGTGCTCGTTCGCCATCAGCCGTTGGTGACGCTCCTGGCGGTGGGGGAGACGCGTCTCGAGCGCCCAGACGGCACGCGCGAGCGTGTGGCCACCGGCATCGGTTACGCGCAGGTCTTGTTCGACCGTGTCTTGGTGGTCGTGGACCATGCGGAGCATGCCGGCAAGATCGACGTCGAGCGTGCCCAGCAGGCTCGACGGCGTGCGGAAGAGCGGTTGCAGAGCCGCGGCGACCCTGGCGCCAAGGCAGAGGTCGACCTCTATCGCGCCGAGCAGTCGCTCAAGCGAGCCGAGAACCGCCTGCGTGTCTCGGGGCACGCCCACTAGTCGTTCGTTAACGCGTGTGAAGTCGACCAGCGCCGGCGGTGTAAGCGGCTATACTGAGAGTTACCCCGTGGACGGTATCCCAGAAAACAGCGGTCGCTTCGTAGTCAGGGGCGGTGCGCGACTGGCCGGCGACGTCGTACTCGCAGGAGCCAAGAACTCGGCCCTCAAGCTCATGGCCGCCAGCCTGCTCACCCCCGAGCCTTGCGTCATCAGCCGAGTGCCACGCATCACCGACGTCTTCACCATGGTCGAGGTCTTGCGCAGCCTGGGCGTGGCGGTCGACTTCGAGGGTGACGAGCTACGTATCGCTGCCGGGGACGGACTCAGCGACTGCGCGCCCTATGAGCTCGTGCGCACGATGCGGGCGAGCATCGTGGTCATGGGTCCCATGGTCGCCCGCCTGGGGCGGGCCACCATCGCCATGCCCGGCGGCTGCAACATCGGGCCGCGGCGCATCGACTTCCACCTTCGCGGCCTCGAGAAGCTCGGCGCCCGCGTCGAGATCGAGCACGGCTTCATCAAGCTGTCGTGCGACCGCCTGCGTGGCGCCGTGGTGCCCCTCGACTACCCAAGCGTCGGTGCCACTGAGAACCTGCTCATGGCGGCCACCGCTGCGGAGGGCGAGACGGTCATCGAGAATGCTGCTCGCGAGCCTGAGATCGTCGACCTGGCCGAGTACCTGAGCTCGATGGGCGCCTGCATCGAGGGCGCCGGCACCAGCTCTGTGCACGTGCAAGGCGGCCGACCTCTGCATGGTACGCAGCACCAAGTGATCGCCGACCGCATCGAAGCCGGCACCTATCTCATAGCCGGGGCCGTCGGCGCCGGCGACGTGACCGTCCACGGCCTCGAGCCCCATCACCTGGAACTCTTCCTGACCAAGTTGCACCTGATGGGCGTCGAGATCCAGGAGGGCAAGCACAGCATGCGCGCTTCTCGCAGCGGCCCGCTGCGCCCGGTAGACATCTCGACGCTGCCACACCCGGGCTTCCCGACCGATCTTCAGGCCCAGGTGATGGTGCTGCTCTCGCTGGCCGACGGGACGTCCATCGTCACCGAGAACGTTTTCGAGAACCGCTTCGTCGTGGTCGACGAGCTCAATCGCCTCGGCGCCGGCATCACCACCAGTGGTCACCACGCCGTGGTCACCGGCCCGCGTGCCCTCACAGGCACGGTCGTGGAGGCGCCCGACCTGCGGGGTGGGGCAGCGCTGGTCATCGCCGGGCTGGTCGCCGAAGGCAGCACGGAGATCCGCGGGGCACATCACATCGACCGCGGATACGAGGGTTTCGCCGACAAGCTCACGGCGCTGGGCGCGAACGTCACCAGAGTTCAGGCAGATGAGACGCCGCTCGCCCGCACCACTGGCGCCTCGGCTCGCACACTACGGTAGAATCCGCCGGGCGGGCGTCGCCCAGCGGCGCCCCGGCGAAACGAAAGGACAGCGTGCCCGACTACACGCTCTATCGTGTCGAAGAAGCTCGTGCGCGGCGCCTCTCTGCGCGGCGACGCTGGCCATGGGTGGTGCTGGCGCTGGTCGGCGCCGGCGCGCTGGCGTTTGCCATCGTGGTATCGGCACCGCACATACAGCGCTCATTCAGCGACCTCCAGGCGACGAGCTCCTTCTTCGAAGGCATCGGCCGTTTGCCCCTGGCCGTGCGGCTGGCGGTGCCTCTCGCTGCTTTGCTGGTGCTTCTCAGCGTGCCGGTCTACCTGGTGTTCGGCCGGCACCGGGTACTCAAGGCCCTGGCGCTGAGTGTGGTGGTCGTCATGGCCGTCGCTCCTGGGCTGGCGATCGGCTGGACCGACAAGACGCTGGGCGCGGTCGCGACCAAAGACCCGGAGATGGTCAAGCAAGTGCGGAAGGTGCTGGATGTAGCCCCGCCCAACAAGCCGGTCAACATCCTGCTCATCGGCAGCGATACTCCGCAGGGCCAAGTGGGCCGTTCAGACACGCTCCTGCTCGTGCGCCTGGACCCCATCACCAAGCGTATCTCCATGCTCTCGGTGCCGCGCGACCTGCGTGTCGAGATCCCGGGGTATGGGCTCAACAAGATCAATGCCGCCTACTCCTATGGTGGAGCGGCACTGGCGGTGAAGACCGTCAAGGAAGTGACCGGACTGCCCATCAACCACTACATGCAGACGTACTTCGGCGGTTTCTGGCACATCGTCAACGATCTCGGCGGCGTGTACATGATGATCGACCACTTCTACTACAACCCGGTGGGCAGCGGCTACAAGTCGATCGACATCCAGCCCGGCTACCAGCTTCTCGACGGCAAGTTCGCACTCAACTTCGTTCGCTACCGGCACGACATCTACGCCGACTTCGGGCGCATGGTGCGCCAGCAGATGTTCCTCAAGGAGCTGCAACGGCAGTCGATGCGCTGGCATAACGTGCTCAAGTTGCCGAGACTGATCAAGGCCATCGTCAGCCTCACGTCCTCGGACATCTCGGACATGAAGCAGTTCCTCTCCATGGTCAGCCTCGTGCTGCAGCTCAACACGGCGCACATCTACAACACGCACATCACCGGCGGCACGCCGACGATCGGCGGTGTCTCGTACGTCGTGGCCACTCCCGACGAGATTCAGCAGGCGGTGCAGGAGTTCGAGAACCCGGCGCAGGCGCCCGCCGCTGCTCGGTCGGCCAAGCTCTCCCGCAAGCTGTACCAGGTGCGCGTGATGAGTAGCAGCAGTGCGCCGACGAGCGCCGTCCAGGCGGCCGGCCAGCTCGCTTCCCTCGGCTTCAATGCCGCCGCCAGCGGCACTCTGGCGGGCTCGCCGCAGCCGACCACCGTCATATGGAGCACAAGCGACTTCTCTTCGGCCGCCGACCAGATCGCCACGCTCTTCCAGCCGGCCCAAGTCCAGATCGTGCCGCGTGGTCCGGGCGTCCAAGACGGCGTCACCGTCATCCTCGGCTCCGCGTACGCCGGCGCGCTCACGGGCACGCTCGGCGCCGAGGCACAGACCGAGCAGATCGTCTACCACTCGCCGCAGAACGTGTCGGACTGGCGAGCGGCGCAGGCCAAGCTCCGCTTCCAGGTGCAGATGCCGACGACCTGGGCTAGCGGATTCACCTTCCAGCAGTTCCGCACCTACAGCATCCCCACCGGGTCTGGCCACGCTCAGGCTCTGGTGGCCGTCGGGCAAACCACCACGATGGGCGCCTATTGGGACATCCAGGAGATGCGCTGGTCCAATCCGCCGGCTATCGCCGACCCGACTCAGGTGCAGACCATCAGTGGTCACCAGTACATGCTGTTCTACAACAGCAAGCACCTGCACATGGTGGCTTGGAAGAGTGCGGGCGCGGTGTATTGGGTCAACAACACCATCGACGACGCGCTCTCCAACAACTTCATGCTCGCCGTGGCGACCTCCTTCAAGCCTGTGAAGTGAACCGCCTGCGTGCGCTCCTGAGTCGACTGGACCCGTGGGCCGCGCTTCTCCTCGGGGTTCTCGTTGCCTTGGGCGTCATCATCTTGCTGGCCACGCCGGGGCCCTGGCAGAAAGTGGTCGAGTCGAGGCAGCCGATCCACATCGGCAAGCCTCCGCCTACCGACATCGCCGTGTTCTCGATGCGCGGCACCACCGTGCCGCGGTGCACTGGGGTGTTCTGGCTGCACGTGGACTACGAACGCCCCTCAGTAGCTCTTGTGGCGGTGCCGGCGGCAGTCGAAGGCTTCCTGCCCGGAGCCGGCTACCTGCCCTTGGCGACGATCGTCGCCGACGCCGGTGGAGCGGCCGGCGCCGCCGCTCTGGGGGCCGTGACCGGCGTGTCCATGTCAGACTGGGTCACGGCGGCGCCGGGCGCCGCCAAGGAGGCCTTCTCGGGCTGGTATCAGGCGACCCAGTCGCGGGCTGGCCGGGAGCGTGTGCGGCGCCTCATGCTGGCTTGGTCCGGCACCGGCGCTACGGGACGTGTGTACCGGCGTCAGGTGACCGTGCTGGGCTCGGCCCTTGACGACATGCGCCGGGTGAGCATCGATGTCGTCGCCTTCGCCAACTACGTTCTGGCGGCGCCGACCGTGGAGACCAACCTCAATCTTGAGGCGGCCTCGTCGATCGGCGCCGTGCTGCGCGACGCCCAGCCCGGCGCCGTGTGCGTGCGCTCGTTGCCCGTCACGGCTGCCGTCAGCGGCCGCAGCATGCGCTGGCGCCTCGATGCCGGCTCGACGGCGATAATGCGCCAGTCACTGGCGTTCGGGCTCACGCCGCCTGTGTTCCCCATGCGCGTGACGGTCCGTCACAGGGCGCCGCTCGTGCTGGTGGCGCTCTCGCCGATGGGGGCCCTGGCGCGTGTGTACTGCGGTGAGCTTCAACGTGACCTGCGTCGGTCGAGCGGCCAGGCGGTGTCCGTCGCGCCGCTCGAGCTGCGGTCGGGCGAAGACTGGGCGGCCGCCGCCAGGCTCGCTGTCGACCGCACGCGTCCGCTGGCGGTCGTCGTGGCTATCGGGTGGGGCCGTGGCAGGCCCGCTGCTGCGGCGCCGGTCCAGGCTCAGCTGAACGGCCTTGTCGACGCGCTGGGGAGCTTGAGACAGCCGGCGCTCGTGTCGGATGTGCCAGCCTATGGTGCAGGCTCCTGGCAGGGCCTGGACCCGATGCTGTTGAAGGTGGCCGCCACGGCCGGTCTGCCGGTCTCAACGCCGGCGGAGACGCTGATGGGGGGCGCCGTCGCTGGGGGGACGAGTGCCCCGGTGGTCGTGCGCTCGTGGGCCCGTTTGAACACGGCGGCGCTGATTCGTGGCTGCGATCCGGTGTTCTTCGGGCCGCACCTGACCTCGACGCGACTGGGCTTCAGCTACGCGCGCAGGCGTGCGACGACCGTGACCGTTCTGTGCGGGGCGACGCCCAGCTACGCGCAGGAGAGCGGTCGGCTGCGAAACCTGGGTTTTGCCACGCGCCAGGAGACGCTCGGCAGCTTCTCGCCGTCCGCGCGCCGCGCCTCGGTCTACTATGGCGCGAGAGGGCAGCGTGCAGCGGCGCGCGTGTTGGCCGACGACCTGCACATCTCCTCGGCGCAGGTGATCGCGGCACAAGATGTGCCCGGCGGCCTCATGTTGTACATGCCGTGATGGCGGCGAATATTCGCGTAGTCATGACCGACAACAAAGAAACGTGAGGCGCTTCCGGACGGAAGCGCCTCACGCAAACTTGGCTCTGGGGCAGGGCGTTACGCGCGCCGACGGCGCAGAGCGATGCCGCTACCGATGAGACCGGCACCAGCACCGAGGATGAGGAGCAACTCGGCACCAGTGAAAGCGAGCTGGCCGACTGCCGGCTTAGGGGCACTCAAACCGGACAGATAATCTTGCAGGACTCCTTGGATATCGCTGTACTGGTAGGTGAGCGGGTTGTTTTTGATGTAGCTCAACGCCGCCTCGATCTCCGCGGGTGTCCAATTGCCGTCGATAGTCCCGTCCTGAGCGTCGGCAATGATCGCGTCGATCGTGGCCTGTGACACGGCCATGGCGACCGATGCGAACACAAGGCAAAGGATGGCGACCAGTGCGACGACGCCCACAATCTTGACCTTCATGTATTCACCCCCCCTCGCAACCTCGTCGGCGACGATCGAATCCGGCCGTCACACATTACGGTCCGGGGACTCTTGCCACCGGCTTGATGGCACCTAGTATACAAGAATTCTCGTTGAAGCAAGTGGTTTCGACGTGTTCCGGTGTACCCGTTGCTGGCGAAACCTACCCTCTTGCCGATCAGCTCGCAGTGACGTCGCCCCCGGCTCAGTGAGAAGAACGGTATAATGCGCGGCATGGACGAGGCACGAGCAACGCAACCAGCAACGCCCGTTGCGATCCGTCGCGGCCCGCCTCGGCCTCTCGTCCTTGTCGGGACGTACTTGCCGATCGTGGCCACTCTCGCCGCGATCGGCGCTTTC
>PMKX01000165.1 GCA_003158705.1 Actinomycetota bacterium | reverse complement strand
TTGATCGAGATACGTGGCGCGCTGGTCGAAGAGCAGCGCCAGACCGGTGCGGGCGAGCAGCCAGGGCGCGAGCCAGACGGCGAACCACAGCAGCATGCGGCGCAGTGGCGGCCGGGTGATGAAGTCGGCGATCAGGAACATGGCGCCGACCACAAAGGCGAGCGGATTGGTGAACAGCCCGACGCCCACCAGCAGGGCGGCGAGCGCCGGCCGCTTGTAGGCCACCAGCACAAGCCCGAACATGGTCAGCGCCAAGGCCAGCAGGAACGGGTCCTGGCCGTTTTCCAGATAGGCGGCGAGCACCACTGCGAGGACCGCCGTCGGCAGATACCGGGTCACACCATAGACTCGCCGCATGTACAGGAAGAAGAGCAGCGGCAGCAGCCCGGCAGCCACGACGGCGATGACGGCGCCGGGCACATACTGGGCCAGCCAGTAGTACACCGGGCCGTAGGTGATGATGCTGTAGGAGCCGCCGTACCAGTAGTTGTCCCAGACGATGGACTGATGGTGTCGCACGAGCTCGGTCTTGTAGACATGCGCCGCCGTGTCGCCGCCGACCATACCGGCCAGGTGCATGCCCACCGCTACGGCCGCCACCGCGGCCAAGGGAGCGACGGTGAGCCAGAGGAGCTCGCGGCGACGCAGGCCGGCGCTGTGGCCGCGGAGCACCGTCGTCAGTGCCATTGGCCGCCCAGGCGCATGGCGGCGACGAAGCGCTCCGCCATCGCCGGGCACAGAGCAAAGCTCGGGTACAGGCTGCTGGCCAGACAGCGATGTACGGCAAACCCCTCGGCCTGCGATTCGTCGCCGCCCGTCTCCACCCGATAGGCGAACGACTCCTGCTCCAACATCAGGAACTCGAGGTCGAAGAGCTCATAGAGCGTGTTCTCGCCCTCGTCGAACGGGTTGTCGCGCGTGGCCGCCACGCGCACGTACCGCGGCCGGTCATACCATTCGATGAGCTCCGCCTCGGCCGGCACGACCCCGACGAGCTCGTGGCTGCGGCCATGACTGTCGGCGAGACGCCGCAGGAGCAGCAAGGCGCCGCCGCCGAGGGCCATGGTGGGCAGCCCCTCGCCGATCTTGGCGGCCAGCTCACCGATAAGCTCGCGGTTCTCCGCCAAAGCGGCCAACTTGGCCTCGTCGAGCTGACCGGCCATGAGCAGCCCGCTGATGCCCGCCGGCAGCTCCCGGTCGCGGGCGATGTTGAGGGGCATGAGCTCCACGCCCATCGCTTGGAGCACGTCGACGTTCTCGAGGGCCAGGGGCTCCAGTGGCGGACCCCAGGCGACGGCCAGACTCAGGCCGGCGGCGGCCGGTTGCGGCACGAGCACCCGCCGCCGCACCGCCGGCAGGTAGCCGCGTTGCGTCGCGATAGCTTCGAGCTCGTCGAGACGCAAGTACGTCGCCGCCTCCGCGCAGAGGCGCTGTTCGCTGCCCTGGGCCGGCTTGGGGCCAAGAGTGCGCACCCCGCTGGTGGCCGCCGCGCGCTGGCGTACGAACTGCTCGCTCAGTTGCGGCGGGATGTGACCCCTGAGGGGCAACGCCACATCGCGCCGCAGACTCTCCATGAGCTCGCGACCGGCGGCGGAGTCGTCGCCGCCGACGACCACCAGACCCGCCACGTCGGCTTGTTTGGCCAGAGCCTGCACGCCGCATACGGCAGCCGCGGCCGTGGCCCCACGGTCACGAGCGTCGAGCACGAGCACGAGAGGGGCGTCCAGCCGTTGGGCGAAGTCGACGGCGCGCGAGCCCTCGACGCCCTCCCAGCGGTCGAGCACCGGGCGCGCCGCTACGAACATCACCAGATCGGCCTTCTCCGCCCAGTAGTCGTACAGCTCCGCCGCCAAGGCATGGCTGTGCAGTGCCGGGTCGACCACGCGCGGGGCCTTGGCGGCGCCTTTGTAGAGAAGTCTCCAGAGGGGAACGTCGAGGCCGATCAGCACCGGCCGCACACTGCGCTGCTCGCCCAAACCGGCCAGCAGCGCGCCGGCCACCAGGTCAAGCGCCGGGCCAGGCTCAACACCGGCGACGATGAAGCGCGGGACCGACATCGAAGACCGCCTCCAGGACCGGCAACGATAGAGGGAGCAGCGGACGGCTGGTTGTTCTCGTCAGGCGCGCCGTTCTCCTGCCCGCCCGGGACCGCCGCCAAGCGAGCGTGGCGGTCAAGAAATGCAGCCGGGCTGCCGAACAAGTATACGCGGCGAGGAGGCCGCGGCGAATGAACCTGCGCATGCAGCTTGCCGACGTCATCATCGTGCGCCTGCTACTGACCGTGGCGGCGGCGTGCCTGGTGCTGGCCGCCCACTTCCGAGCACATGGCTTCAGCCTCGCCGAGCTGATCGCGGTCGCCGCCGTGCTCTTGCTCGTCAACCTCTTCTTGCTGCTGCGCCGCCGCCATGGCGACAGGCGTCTCATGTGCGCGGCCATGGTGGCGATGGACCTGGCAGCGGCCACGGCCGCCGTGGCGTTCGCCGGCGGCGTTCTGAGCGCCACCCCCGTCCTCTACGTCTGGCCCATCGTGGCGGCAGCTCTGCTGCTCGGCCCTCTGGCCGCCTACGCCGCCGCGGCCGGCGCCGGCGCCCTGTACCTAGGCATATGGCAGCTACAGGCCAACGGCATGCTGACCAACCCCACCACGGTCGTCGGCGGCCCCGCGGCTCACGATCTCGTCCCTGTGACCGCCGGCGTGGCTATCGTGGTCTTCTCGTCCCTCGCGATCCTCACCGCTCGCCGGACCAGGGCGCTCGTCACCGAGCGCGACGAGGCGGAGCTGGCCACGTCCGCGGCGGACAGCGAGCTTGCGCGGCTACGCGTGGCCAACGAACAGGTCCGCGCCATGGGCGAGAGCAGCCGCGTGTTCCTGCGCTACCAGCAACTCGACAAGCTCATGCCTAACGCTCTCGCCCACGTCGCGTCCGTGGTGGGCGGCAGCGGCGGCTTCGTCTTGGTCCACAACCGCAACAGCGGTCAGGACGACGAGAGGGGCGCTGTCGGCGACCTGCCGCGGGGACTCGTCGCGCGCCTCAGAGAGCTGGGTGTCGTCGACATCGCCTGCCAAGGAGCCCAGGTCCTCGACACGGCCAACGATACGCGCTCGGCGCGTCTGCTCAAGGCGATCGAGCAAACGGACTACCACAGCCTCCTGGTCGCGCCCTTGGTGGCCCAGAAGGAGCACCTGGGCATGGTGGGGATCTTCTACCGGCGCAGCGACCCGCCTATCGAGACCAAGGTGCAGATCCTCGTCTCGCTCTGCGGCCAGTTGGCTCTAGTGATCAAGAACATGCAGTACAGCGAGGAACTGCGACGCGCGAACGAGGAGCTCACGCACTTGGACGAGCTCAAGAGCGACTTCATGGCCACGATGAGCCATGAGCTGCGCACGCCGCTGACCTCGATCATCGGCTACAGCGACATGATGATGAGCGGCATGGCAGGCGAGCTGAACGAGAAGCAGACCGCCTTCATCGACAGCATCCTGCAGAGTGGCGAGACACTGCTCAACCTGATCAACGACATCCTCGACCTGACCAAGATCGAGTCGGGCCGGCTGGAGCTCGTGCGCGAGCCGGTTGACCTGCGGGCCGCGCTGCTCGCCGTACTGCCCTTCGTCAAGCCGCGCGCGGCCGCGAAGGGCATCAAGATCGCCACGTTCATGCCGACTGATGTGCCGGCCGTGTTCGCCGACCCGGGCAAGTTCAACCAGATCCTGCTGAACCTGCTCACGAACGGCATCAAGTTCAGCCACGAGAACGGCAGCGTGAGCGTCGAGGCACGCGCGGCGCACGGCATGGTCGAGATCCGCATCGTCGACGCCGGCATCGGCATCGCCAAGGAGGCCCAGGAGCGCATCTTCGAGCGCTTCACACAGATAGACTCGTCGGCGACGCGCGAGCAGGGCGGCACCGGGCTTGGCCTGGCCATCGTCAAGGAGCTCGTCGAGCTGCACGGGGGCACCATCCGCGTGCAGAGCAAGATAGGCAAGGGATCGAGTTTCATCTTCACGGTACCCAGCTCCGACCAGCGCGCCGATCCGATGTCGACCGGCAAGATGAGCTAGCGGCCGCCGACCTGGAGCGCCGCTGGCATCGAGGGCTACGTCACCACGCCGTTTCGTGTTACCCAGGTGCTTGCCGCAGTCCGCAGCCACCTGAAGGACTGGCGCCCAGGCGCGCCGGCGTGCACGTTCCAGGCAACAGGTAGGAGATAGACGCCTCCCCACCGTACTCTTAGAGTGAATCACGTGGACGAGCAGGGAACATCCGTGAGGCTCGCGATGATCTGTGTCGCTGCCGTCGACACGCGCTTGGCCTGCGGCGCGCTCTGCGTCACCTGCACGCACTATGTGCAGGAGCGCCGTCAGGACGAACGCCGCGCGACGCCGCGCCGCAGTCGCGACCGCAGGGTGCTCAGCCGGGCTCTCTAGGCTCCGTCAGAAGGGTCGTGGGCCGAGGCCCATGCCCCAGCGGATCACGCTGGGCGAGAGCGAGCCCCACTCCAACAAAGCGTCGTGGAAAGCCTTGAGCGAGGTCGTGCGCTGGCACGCGTAGTCTCGCGCCAGGTTCACGACCTCGCGCTTGCCGATGAGGTAGCTCATCGCCTGACCGGGCTCTTCCAGATAGCGGCGACATTCGAGCACGGCCTCGTAGCGACCCATGTGGGCCGTGCGCTCGAGCATGTCGACCGCCTCCGCGAAGCTCATCGTGCCCAGGTGAAGCTCCATGTCGAGGATCACTCGGCAGGCGCGCCAGATCTGGTCGTTGAGCCGCATGAGGCGCACCTCAGGTGAGCTCAGGAAGCCCTCGCGCTCCATGAGCTCTTCACAGTAGAAGGCCCATCCCTCGACCAGGAGCGTGCCCCCCATCGGCAGTCCGGCCAGGCGGCGGGCCAGCGTAGGGGCACGGTTGGCGCGCGTGAGCTGTACGTGATGGCCGGGGTAGCCTTCGTGCACCCCTACCGTCGGCAACGAGGCGTTGGGGTGGCTCTTGAGCGCCTCGTCCAGCTTCTCGGAGCTCATGCCTTCGCGGGGCGGCGTGACCCAGTAGAAGCCCCGCTGCCGTGTCTCGTAGGGACCAGGCGCCTCGTAGGCAGCGAACGGCAGCACGGGGCGCAGGAACGACGGCGTCGCCTCCACCTTGAGCTCCTCGCCCTCGGGCAGCGTGACCAAGTCGTGCTCGACGACGTAGTGCCGCGCCTCGTCCACGGCCCGCGAGTACGCCTCGACGAGGTCGTCGGCTCGGGGATGGTCGGCCTGCACGGCGGCCACCGCCGACTGCACGTCGCCGAAGCCCATCTCGGCCGCCAGTGCGGCCATGGCGGCGGCCGTCTCCTCCATCATCTGCCGGCCGGCGGCGGCGATCTGCTCCGGCGTCTCCTTCAACACGTGCTCGTAGCGCAGTATGTCCTCGAGCACGTCACGCCCCGCAGCCCCGTCACCGGCGGCCGCGGGCAGAAGAGCGTCGTTGAGATAGTCGCGATACCCGGCCAAAGCGTGCGCCGCCGCGACCGAGACCTCGTCGAACATGCCCTCGTGGCCAGAGTCGCGGGCGAAGCGCTTGACGGTGTCGGTCACGAGGTCCTGCAGGGCCCCGGTGAACTCGACGGCGCTTTCGATCGCCACGACAGGCAGCGTGGGCGCCAGGTTGGCCCGCGCCTCCTCGAGGAACCCGGGGATGGCCTCCAGCCGCTTCTCCACGGCGGTCAAGCGATCGTCCAGCGGCGCCACGTCTTTGAGCATCGGCATGAGCAGGGCCGTGGCGATAGTGTCCGCGTAGAGACTCGGCCGGCGACGATGAACGGCCCGCAGCTCCAAGTCCCGCGCGACGCGGCGCACCATCTGCACGCCGATGAACGCGTCCAAGGCGCGCTCCACGTCGTGGTCCTGGGCGAGGAGCGGCTCCAGAGCGGTCTGGCGGGCCTTCAATGCCGCAAGCAAGGCACGCACGGAGGCAGGCGAGTAGGAGGGCAAGCGCTCCATGCCCGCCGTGAGGCCGAGAGTGGTCGCCAGCGGGGGATCGGCGGCCGTGAGGTCGTCGAGGATCCCCTGTATGTTGTCGTTCAGCGCGTCCACCGCTGCCGCCCCGTCCGCTGCTCGCGGAGGCTCAGCGCCGAAGGGTCACTTGGCCTTCGCCTTCTCGAGGTAGGCGAGAAGCGGCGCTACGTTGCCCCCCATGATCTTGTCGACCACGGCATCGAGGATGCCGCGCGCGACCTGCTCGTCGGTGACGGCGGCCTTGTAGACGTACGCCGGCACACTCTTGTCCTGGATGAGCAGTCCCTTGACCGTCAGATTGCGCAGGACGCTCATGACGGTCGTGTAGGCGATCCGCCGCCGCAGACGCAGCTCTTCGTACACGTCGCGTACCGTGACGTCACCTTTGTCCCAGACTATGCGCAGGATCTCGGCCTCTAGCCAGCCGAGACCGGTGAGGTCACGACTACGACCCTTGCGCTGCCATTTTGGTGCTGACTCAGCCATTTGAAAAACCTCCGACCGACCGCCGTGGACATATGTTCGTCGTCTTCCACCACGCACGAATACGAAACAGAAGAGCGACGGAGTGGAGCATGCCCCCGCATCCTGCTCGTACCGCATCCTGCAGTGGCATCTCCCAACCCGGTACTCTAACCATCGTGCCGACAGTTTGCAAGACGACTGTTTGCGCTGCCCTCGGCGGGCCTTGACCGTCGGCGACGGCCAAGGTAGCGTGCTGCCCAGGCTCGACTCGAGGAGACCCGTCTGTGAACCGGCCCACCACATGCCTGGCGGTACTCGCCACCCTTCTTCTGGCAGCGTGGCTGAGCTGCGCCGGTACAGCTTCGGCCGCCTCGCCCACGGCCACACCGGCGCCACACAGCGGCACCATCTTCGCTGTCGGCCACGACGTGACGGTAGCCCCAGACGACGTGGTCAACAACGCCGTGGCCGTGGGCGGCGACGTGATCGTCGCCGGCACGGTGCGCGGCTCGGCGGTAGCGGTGGCCGGCAACGTCGTGCTGCTGCCGACCGCTCTCGTGCTCGGCAACGCCATCAGCATGGGCGGCCACGTCGACCGCCAGCCGGGTTCCGCCGTACACGGCCATGTGTTCTCCAGGCGCTTCGGGATCGTTGGCAGAGCCGCTTCGGCACTGCTCGGCGAGCCCGTCTGGCATCCCTTCCGCGCCGGCACCCTCATCGGCTGGGTCGCCTCAACGATCCTCTACGCCCTGGTCGCCGTGCTGTGCACGCTCTTCGCCCCGCGACAGGTGACAGCCGTCCGCGACTGTGTCGAGCAGCACCCTTGGGCGTCGCTCGGCTGGGGAGCGCTCATGGCGCTCGTGATCGTGCCTGTCTCGAGCGTGTTGCTGCTCATCTCGGTCATCGGTAGTCCGGTCCTCATCCCGTGGCTGCTCGTCGTGGTGCCGGTGGCGCTGTTCTTCGGCTACACGAGCATGGGCGCCGTGCTCGGCAGCCGTCTGGTGGGAGCCGCCCGAGCGCCGCGCCAGCGCTTCCTGGCGGCGGCGGTCGGCGGCGTCGTCTTGCTGCACTGCCTGCGTCTGATCCCCTACGCCGGCATCGCCGCCTGGTCGCTCGTGTGGATCACGGGCTTCGGCGCCGCGACCACGGCGACCTGGACCTGGTGGCGCAACCGGCGTCGCGCATCGACCGCAACGTCCGTCGCCGGCCCCGCCAAGCCCGCTGCGCCCAGCTGACGCACGGTCAGAAGACGCGGATCAGCTCCCGCCACGACGACTGCAGGGAGACGTTCACCCATATCCCGTAGTAACCTGGCGCGCTCGCATCGAGCACTAGGAAGTCGTCAGCGCCGCGCGAGAGCGTAGCGGCGCCAGCGCGCATCTCCCAGTACGGCGAGTAGGAGACCTTGACCAGGTAGCGTCCGGCGGCCGGTACGTGCATGTAGAGCGATTGGTGCTCGAGCAAGAGCACGTCGGCCGGACGACCGCCGTCGAGCGACACCACCAGCGGCTCCGGATCGTGCAGCCTGAAGATCGTCCACTGCGGGCTCTCGTAGACCACCGTGAACTGCGCCGAGCTTCTCAGGATGCCGGCCTCGCGACCACCACTCCAATCAAGCGGCGCGTTGGGTAAGAACACGTACTTCACGCCCATGTCCTTGAGCCACGCTACGTAGGCGGCCTCGTCGAACTCGCCGCTGAGGACCTGGTTGTGCAGCGCGTCGGACTGCCGGTACCAGCCACGTGTGATCGGGTAGCCGTTGATGGAGAAGTAGTACGCCTCCCAGTGCGTGTCGAGGGCGACCACATGGAAGCGGTAGTTGGGGTCGTCGTGGGCGGCGGCGAAGTCGAGCGCCGGCGCGAAGAAGGCGGCCGTGGTGGAGGGCATGTCGTGCACGCGGAAGAAGTGTGAGAAGGGCGAGGTGAGCTGGCCCAGCGCGAAGCCGACGATCATCACCGACGTGAAGGCTTTGCGCAGGTAGACGCGGCGCACGTCCAAGAGCAGCGGCACACCGAAGATGAAGAAGAAGCGGCCGACGTTCCAGCCGACCGGATTGCCGGGCACCAGGGCGACCGCCACGGCGACCACGGCGAAGGTGAGGAACAAGGTCTGCTTGGCCCTGCGCGCGGGATCGAACGACATGCGGGCCAGGAAGTACCCGCAGGCACCGAAGCCGACGAAATGGATGATCTCGGCGGTCGGATACATATAGGTCCCCTTCTCGTAGAAGAGGATGCCGATGAGCACCCGGACGGCAAGGAACGGCACCAGCCACAGGGCAAACCACAGGTAGCGCCGGCGCACTTCCGGCTGGGCGGCGAACGCCGCCAGGAGGAATACGGCGCCGACCACGATGGCCAACGGGTTGGCGAAGAGGGCTACCGCCGCCGGCAGCGTGGCCAGCATGGGCCGACCGTAGGCGAGCAGCACCATGGCGCCGAACGTGAACGACAAGGCGAACAGGAACGGATCCTGACCGTTGGAGAGGTAGATGACCAACACCGCTGCCAAAGCGATAGCCGGCCAGTAGCTGGTGCTGCCATACGCACGTCGCATGTAAAGGTAGTAGAGCACCGGCAAAGCACCGGTGGAGACGACCACCAGCACGTTGTAGCTCACGAACTGCGCCAGCCAGTAGAAGACGAAGCCG
>PMKX01000002.1:3203-3695 GCA_003158705.1 Actinomycetota bacterium | reverse complement strand
GCTGACGGCCGACGAGATCGACCATCTCTGCGACATCTTCACGTCCAGTACGCGCTTCAGCGCCGTGGACGTAGGCGACGAGATCGTGCTCTCGTCGGACGGTACCTGCAGCATCGACGCCGGCTCCATGACCGACAGTCTGCTCGTCTACCAGAACAGCCTCGGCGCCGACATCCTCGAGCTGGCCGGCTCCGACTACTCCTACAAGGCCGCCAAGACCATCGCCACGCTCGAGGCGCACAACATGAAGATGGCGCAGTTCAACTGCACGGCGCCGCTCAACTACGGCGCCATGCCCGACTTGGGGCGCTACTCCCAGCCCGACGGCCCCATCACCAACTGGTCGGAGCTCATGCCGCTGGGCAGGATCGACGAGGCGCGCGCCTCCCAGGAAGCGGCCATCGAGCTGGCCATGGAAGACATGCTCTACGTGTGCGAACACCTGTGGGAGGGCGGCGCCGACGGCATGGACTTCGACACCGCCGGCGCCTC
>PMKX01000002.1:0-3172 GCA_003158705.1 Actinomycetota bacterium | reverse complement strand
CACGACCAGATGCAGGTGGTACAAGAGGCCGGCGCCACCATCTTCGGCCCCGCCGTCAACGTCAACACCACCAGGTCGGTCGCCTGGAACACGGCCCGTGCCTGCACGCTCATCAAGCCCTGCATGGCCGACGCCAAGATACCCGTGCACCCCAACGTGGGCATGGGCGTCTGCGGCGTGCCCATGACAGCCTTCCCGCCGCACGACGCCGTCTCGCGCGCCTCGCGCGCCATGGTCGACATCCTCAAGATCGACGGCTTGTAGACGGGTGTCGGCGACGTGCTCGGGATGCACGCCTCGCACGCCATTGCCGCCGGTATGGGCGGCATGCGGACCTCTGGAGATCTGGTGGGCCGCATGCAGGTGACGCGGGGGATGCGCCTCGATCAAGCGAAAGACCATGTAGCTGCCAAGCTGGGCGTGTCGCGGATGGACTTGAGCGACCCCCTCGTGATGCGCGAGGTGCGTCGCGAGCACGGCTTGGGCTTCCTGCGTGTGGATGAGCTGGCCTTCCCCGACGAGCCGGGGGCCATAGAGGCCAAGTTCCACATCGCCGAGGTGCTCGACGTGCCCATCAACTGCGTCGAGCGCTTCCGCACGCGAGTGGGGTCCGCAGGGCTCAGCTAGAAAGTGCGAGGGGCGAGGCGCCTGCGGCGCCCCGCCCCTCGTTTCTTCGTGTCTCTCACGCAGACTCGGCCGCCCACGCAGCGCAGCGGCCGAGCCTACAGCCGGCTCACCAGTCGGAGAAGTTCTGGTTGTACCAGATCTTGCTGGTGCCCTTCTTGGCGCGCTTGTTCCAGCCCTTGGTCTTGGGCTCGGACTCGATGCGCGCCAGCATCTGGTCGGCTACCTGCTTGACCTTGGCCTTCTGCTCAGGGCTGAGGGCGGCCACCGTGTCGGCGTGCTCCTTGACGCGGCCCAGGTTGGTGGTGGCCGTGTACCAGAAGCCCCAATCGTCGGCCAGCCGCTGGGCCACGTACGTCTGATTCATCTTCTTGTGGTCGTCCTCGCCGATCTCGGCGGTCACGAACAGGTACTCGATATCCTTGAGGTCCTTGTCGTTGATCTCCCAGATCTGCAGCTTTTGCAGCATGATGTCGGCGAGTGTCACGCAGTAGTCGTCAAGCTCCAGGCGGTCTTTGTAGTTGACCTCGTGGCAGTAGTCGAGCTTGTCGAAGAAGACGTCGATCATGGGCACGGCACCGCCGTAGTAGATGTGCCGCGTCTTGCCCGACGACATCAGCGTGCCGAGGTCGCACTCGTAGCCGATGCCCTCCATGAAGCCCTTCATCTTGCCGGCACTCTTGCCGTAGGCGGCGTAGTCGATGTCGGTGAAGTAGCGCTCGCCGAGGCGCTCGAGCTTCGCGTAGAGGTCCACCATGTCGGGGAAGTAGTAGTGCAGCGCCAGGGGGCCCATGACGCGCATGATGACGCCCGCCTGTTGCGCCGCCTCGACGATCCGCTTGCCCTCGCTGAGGAACACTTCCGGCTTGGGGTAGCGGTCGAGTGGGATGTCTTTGGGCAGGACGAACTCGCTCATCTATCGACCCCCTTTCGGGCGGCGCACCGGCGCCAGGTTGCTGGTCAGCTTCGTAGTGGTCGGCCCGGGATCAACCGGACGTGAAGACGTAGTCCTTGATCTTCTTCTTGTCGAGCATGATGAGCACACCTTTGAGGATGCCCTCGGAGTACTCGCTGCCGGGGTTGATCATGAGCGTGCGGCCGGCCTTCTGGGCGCCGCGCGACTCGTGGATGTGGCCGAACAAGCCCAGCAGCGGCTGGTACTTCTCGACCATCTTCTTGGCGCCGATGCTGCCGGCGTGGATCTTCTCCTCGGCCGACATCGTCAGCGTGTCGTCGAGCTTGGGACACAGGTCGAGCGAGTAGCCGTGCGGCGGCACGTGGAAGTTGAAGATGGCCGTCTCGTAGTCTTTGACGAGCTCGCAGAGCCCTTGCAGATGGACTTCGAGGTCAGCCTCGGCCATCTCGCGCGGCGTGTCCCACGGCGTCGGGTTGCTGGCCGAGCTGGTGACCATCTCGTGCCCCTCGAACTCGACCACTCGACGATCGCAGGGGTGGATGAGCCTGGCGGCGTCGATCATGTCGTCGATGACGAACCAGTCGTCGTTGCCGGGGCACATGTACATCTGGTACGGCTTGCCCTCCAGCCGCTCGTCGGCAAGGTCCAGCCATTCCTGCACGCGCTCGAGCACCAGACGCTTGAAGAGGGTGTCGATCTTGGCAGGGTCCGCCCGCGTGGCCTCGAACTCGTCGCGCGTCTGGTGCACCCAGTAGTAGCCCGAGTTCTCGACCGTCTTCTTGACCTTGGCCAGCTCGTCCTGCGTCTCGATGTCGACGTGCTGGCCCATGAGCGTGCACTCCCACGTGCTGCTGCTCTTCTCGACCATCGGCACCAGCACCTTACCGGTGAGGTCGCCGAGCATGACGGCCACGTCTGCGCCGTAGATCGGCAGAGCGTTGAGGAACTTGCGGTAACAGAGGTTGGACCCATGGATGTCGGTGACGAAGAACAGTTTGATCATGTACACACTCCTGCCAGAACGCGGGGAGTGGGAGCGCTTAGCGCTCCCACTCCCCAATGGTAGCTCTTTCTAACGGCTCTCGATCAGTCAGGCGGCAGCTCGCCGTAGGTCATCGACACGTCGACGCCCACGGACTTGCTGCGGCTCTTCCAGTAGTAATACCAGCCGACGCCCACGACCCACACGGCCACCATGAGGATGAGGCCGAACTTGGTGAGCGTGTCGGTCGCCTTGAGGCCGATGAAGCCATACATCAGGATGCCCAGGTAGAAGAGGTTCACGAGCCCTCCCCAGACCACCACAGGCAGGCCGAGGAAGTTCCACTTCTTGTAGGGCGACGAATCCCATATTCCCCTGCACCGCTTCATGTACGGGAAGAGCACCGCGGCGAGGGCCGTGATGGCGAACACCGAAGTGATCTGCAGACCCGAGACGGTCACGTTCTGCATCTTGTTGGAGAACCAGAACGTGTTGAGCAGGATCAGTGCCTCGCCCAGGCCGAAGCAGAGCACATGGTTCTTGACCGGCGAGGCGAAGCGCGGGTTGACGTCCGTGAACCACTTGGGGCCCATGCGGTCCATGCCCCAGGCGAACAGGATGCGCGGGAACGCCAGGTACGAGAGCGTCAC
>PMKX01000003.1 GCA_003158705.1 Actinomycetota bacterium | reverse complement strand
CCGATTCCGCTCCAAGCCGAACACTGATTCCACGGCAAGCCGAACACCGATTCCGGAGTAAGCCGAACACCGATTCCGCCCGAAGCCGAACAGTTTCGAGGCTGCGGGCGGAAGCGATGACCGGCCGATGAGGCGGCGCATGGAGAAGACCGCCAGACTCTCCTCGATTCCAGAACGAGGAGGGCGCGGTGGCCTACAGGAGACTGTCCATGCGAAGGATCAGGGAGATCCTGCGGCTCAGGCACGAGGCCGGGCTCTCAGGACGCGCCGTCGCCCGTGCCGTCGGCGTCTCGAACTCGACGGTGGCGGGGCTCCTCGCCCGGGCTGAGCTTGCCGGCCTCACCTGGCCGCTGCCGGACGGCACGACCGACACAGAGCTCGAGGAGCGCCTCTACCGTGACCGCTACCAGCCGGTAGGCGACCCGCGCGAGCCCGACTGGGCCCAGGTGCACGAGGAGCTGCGCCGTCACAAGCACCTCACCCTGCGCCTGGTCTGGACCGAGTACCGGCGAGATCATCCCGACGGCTACGGCTACTCCTGGTTCGCCGAGCGCTATCGCTCCTGGCGGGACCGCATCGACGTCGTCATGCGCCAGCACCATCGGGCCGGCGAGAAGCTGTTCGTCGACTGGGCCGGCGACACGCTGCCCTACGTTGACGAGCAGACCGGCGAGGTGCGAGAGGCGCATCTCTTCATCGCCGTCCTCGGCTTCTCCAACTACACCTTCGCGCGCGTCTACGAGAACGAGCGCACGGAGAGCTTCCTCGACGCCCACGCCTGCGCCTTCGCCCACTTCGGCGGCGTCCCCGAGCTCGTCGTGCCCGACAACCTGAGGACCGGCGTGAAGCAGCCCGACCGCTACGAGGCCGAGATCGCGGCGCCCTACGCCGAGCTCGCCGCCCACTACGGAACCGCCGTAGTGCCGGCCCGGGTCGGAAGGCCCCGCGACAAGGCCAAGGTCGAGGTCGGCGTGCAGATCGCCGAGCGCGAGATCCTGGCGCCGCTGCGAAAGCGCACCTTCTTCAGCCTCGCCGAAGCGAACGCCGCGATCGCGGAGCGGCTCTGTGCCCTGAACGNNCGCGAGGCGCCGCTGCTGCGCCCCTTGCCCGCCGAGCCCTACGCCTTCCGTACGCGCAAGCTCGCCACCGTCCACATCGACTACCACGTCGAGCTCTGTGGCCACTACTACTCGGTGCCCTACCACCTCGTGCGCGAAAAGGTCGAGCTGCGCTTCGATCAGCGCACCGTCGAGGTCTACCACGAGGGCGTGCGCGTCGCCGTGCATCTGCGCAGCCACGCGCGTGGCCGGGCGAGCACCCTGGAAGAGCACATGCCGGCAAAGCACCGCCACGTCGCCTCCTGGACGCCCGAGCGCATCGAGAGCTGGGCGGCCAAGACCGGGCCCGAGACGGCGGCCCTCTGCGAGGCGATCATGGCCGCCCGCCCGCACCCCGAGCTCGGCTTCCGCAGCTGCCTCGGCGTCCTGCGCCTCGGGGAGCGTTACGGAGCCGGGCGCCTCGAGGCAGCCGCGTCACGGGCGCACGCGATGGGCGCGGACTCCTACCGCTCCGTGCGCTCGATCCTCGAGCGCGGCCTCGACCGGACGGCTGAGCCCGAGGCCGTCACTCCGCCGGCGCTCACGCACGCCAACGTGCGGGGCCCCGGCTACTACGACTGACCAGCCAAGGACGAAAGGAAGAAGATGAACGACGCACTCACGATCGAGCGCCTCTACGACCTGCGCCTGGGGGCGATGGCCGAGGCCTTCTCCGAAGAGGTCGGGCGCTCGGGGGATCCGGAGCTCTCCTTCGCCGAGCGCTTCGGCCTGCTGGTCGAGCGCCAGTGGAGCTCGCGCGAGGAGGGCCGCCTGGCGCGGAGGCTCAAGGCCGCCCAGCTGAGGATGGAAGCCTCGGTCGAGGAGGTCGACTTCCGTTCCGCCCGCGGCCTCGACCGCGGCGCCTTCCTCGAACTCGCCGAGCTCGGCTTCCTGCGGGGCGCCGGCAACGTGATCATCACCGGCGCCACCGGCCTGGGGAAGACCTACCTCGCCTGCGCGCTCGCCGACCGGGCGCTGCGGCGTGGCCACACGGCGCTCTACCGCCGCGTACCCAAGCTCGTCTTCGAGCTCGCCCTCGCGCGTGCCGACGGCAGCTACCTGAAGGCGCTGGAGAAGCTCGCCAGGGTGGAGCTGCTTCTGCTCGACGACTGGGGCCTCGCCCAGGTCGAGGGCCAGGCGGCCAACGACCTCATGGACGTGGTCGACGACCGCGCCGGGGTGCGCGCGACCGTCATCGCCAGCCAGCTGCCGGTCTCGGACTGGCACCACCTGATCGCCGACCCGAGCATCGCCGACGCCGTCCTCGACCGCCTCGTGCACCGCTCCGTGAGGATCGAGCTCACGGGCGAGTCGATGCGCAGGAGAGCAGCGAACAAGGAGACCGAGTTGACCTGAAGCCGAACAGTACGTCAACGTTAGCAAGGCAAACGCGTCGCTTCGCTCCGAGGTGTTCGGCTTGGAGCGGAATC
>PMKX01000231.1 GCA_003158705.1 Actinomycetota bacterium | reverse complement strand
CCAGAGCTGGCGCGAGATGCACCACGGTCGCAAGTTCTCCATCCAGTCGACGTACACGCGGCCCCAACGCTCTGGGAAGAAGCGGATGCGGCCCTCGCGCACGACTTCGGTAGCCGGCGCCTTGAGCTCCTCCATGCGCATGAACCACTGCAGCGAGATGAGCGGTTCGATCACCGTTCCGCAGCGATCGCAGGTGGCGACGCTGTGGTCGTAGGGCTCCACCAGCTCGAGCAGCCCCTGGGCCTCCAAGTCGGCGACGACCCTGCGCCGGGCTTCTTCCACATCGAGCCCAGCGTACGGCCCGCCGGCCTCGGTGATGCGTCCGTCGGGGCCTATCGCCTGCACCGTCGGCAGGCTGTGGTCGCGGCCGATGTCGAAGTCGGTGAGGTCGTGCGCCGGCGTGATCTTGAGGGCCCCGGTGCCGAACTCGGGGTCGACACGCTCGTCGGCGATCACGGCGAGCTCGCGCTCGAGCAGCGGCAAAATGGCCGTGCGACCTACCGCGTCGAGGTAGCGTGCATCACCTGGGTGCACCGCTACCGCCGTGTCGCCGAGCATCGTCTCGGGACGGGTGGTGGCGATGGTCAACGACCCGCCGTCCGCCAGTGGGTAACGGATGTGGTAGAGGTGGCCCGGCATCTCGCGGTAGGCCACCTCGAGGTCGCTGATGGCCGATGCGCAGCGCGGACACCAGTTGACCAGGTAGTGGTCCTTGTAGATGTAACCCTTCTCGTAGAGCTTGACGAACACGTGGTTCACGGCGCGCACGTAGCCGTCGTCGAAGGTGAACCGCTCGCGCTCGTAGTCGCAGGCACAGCCCAGCCTCTTCTGCTGCTGGATGATGGTACTGCCGTACTGCTCGCGCCACGCCCAGACGCGGCGCACGAATTCCTCCCGACCGATGTCTTCCTTGCTCAGGCCCTCGAGAGCCAGCGTCTTCTCGACCACGTTCTGTGTGGCGATTCCGGCGTGGTCGGTGCCCGGCAGCCAGCACGCGTTATCGCCGAGCATGCGGTGGTAGCGCGTGAGCACATCTTGCATGGCATCGTTGAGAGCGTGACCCATGTGCAGCGCAGCGGTGACGTTCGGCGGCGGGATGACGATGGAGTATGGCGTACGCGCTGTGTCAGGCTCGGCGTGAAAGAGGCCTGCAGCAAGCCAGGCGGCCGTCCACTTTTCCTCCACGGCGGCCGGCTCGAAGCGCGTGGTCTCCTGCAAGTAGGTCTGCTCATCGGTCATGCGGTCACCATCCGTCGGCGGGAGCGACAAGTATATGCGCTCGCCGCCGCTGGCGGGACCTGCGGGGGGCAAGCCAAAGTCCCCGTCTCAACAGGGCGCGAGCGAGGGCTTGTGGCTTGGGTCAGGCCGACTCTTCGTCAAGCTGGAGCGTAGACTTGTCGGCCTCGGTGACCAGAGTCGGGTCGATACCCTTCTCGATCGTCTCGCGCGTGATCACGCACTTGCGTACGTCGCGCCGCGACGGAAGCTCGAACATGACGTCGAGCAACGCTTCCTCGATGATGGAGCGCAGCCCGCGAGCGCCGGTGCCACGTGCGAGCGCCTTGACCGAGATGGCCTCGAGCGCTTCATCGGCGAAGACGAGATCGATGCTGTCGAGAGAGAAGAACTTCTGGTACTGACGCACGAGCGCGTTCTTGGGCTCGGTGAGAATGCGCACCAGGTCTCCCTGTCCGAGGCTGTGCACGGCGCTCACCACTGGCAGCCGGCCCACGAACTCAGGAATGAGCCCGAAGTTGAGCAGGTCCTCCGGCAGAACGTGCCGGAAGATGTCGCCTGGGTCCTTGTCTGCCCGAGAAGCGATGTCGGCCATGAAGCCGACGCCCTGGCGGCCCACGCGTCGCTCGATGATCTTCTCCAACCCGGCGAAGGCGCCGCCGCAGATGAAGAGCACGTTGGTCGTGTCGATGGTGAGAAACTCCTGGTGCGGGTGTTTGCGACCTCCCTGCGGCGGCACGCTGGCGATAGTGCCCTCGAGGATCTTGAGCAGGGCTTGCTGCACCCCCTCGCCGGAAACGTCGCGGGTGATCGAGGGGTTGTCGGCCTTGCGGGCGATCTTGTCGACCTCGTCTATGTAGATGATGCCGGTCTCCGCGCGCTTGACGTCGAAGTCGGCTGCCTGGATGAGCTTGAGAAGGATGTTCTCCACGTCCTCACCGACGTAGCCGGCCTCCGTGAGGGCGGTCGCGTCAGCGATGGCGAAAGGCACGTTGAGGATGCGCGCCAGCGTCTGAGCGAGCAGAGTCTTGCCGCAGCCCGTAGGACCCAGCACGAGGATGTTGGACTTCTGCAGCTCTACGTCGGCCTCGCCCGAGGCCACCGCCTGCACGCGCTTGTAGTGGTTGTAGACGGCCACCGACAACGTTCGCTTGGCCTCGTCCTGGCCCACCACATAGTCGTCCAAGATGGCGTTGATATCACGCGGCTTGGGCAGCGTCTCCAAGTCGAGTGCCGCCGGAGTGGCAAGCTCCTCGTCGATGATCTCGTTGCAAAGGTCTATGCACTCGTCACAGATGTAGACGCCCGGTCCGGCGATGAGCTTCTTGACTTGGCGCTGCGACTTGCCGCAGAAGCTGCAGAGAAGCTGATCGTTGCTGTCACTGGGTCCTGCCACCTGATTGCCTCCTACCGACTCACGTCGACGTCGACCCTTCGCGCGGAACTACCGGTGGGCGATGACGTCGTCGATGATGCCGTACGTCTTCGCCTCCTTGGCGGTCATGAAGTAGTCCCGCTCCGTATCAAGGCGAACCTTCTCCTCCGGCTGCTTGGTGTGCTCGGCGAGTATCTCGTCGAGTCGCCGACGCAGACTTACAA
The DNA here is from genome assembly GCA_003158705.1 of Actinomycetota bacterium. Classification (GTDB taxonomy): domain Bacteria; phylum Actinomycetota; class Thermoleophilia; order UBA2241; family UBA2241; genus FEN-672. The sequence goes on along the minus strand of PMKX01000231.1, from coordinate 2,359 downwards.
CCTCTTTGGCATGGATCTCGACATCGGTCGCCTGGCCTTCGTAGCCACCCATGAGCTGGTGGATGAGCACGCGCGCGTTGGGTAGTGCGAAGCGCTTGCCGGCGCAACCGCCGGCCAGTAGGAGCGCACCCATGCTCATGGCGCTGCCCACGCAGATGGTCGAGACGTCCGGCTTGATGAACTGCATCGTGTCGTAGATCGCCAGCCCCGCGTATACCGAGCCGCCGGGGCAGTTGATGTACAGGCTGATGTCCTTGTCGGGATCGTCCGACTCGAGATGGATGAGCTGCGCCACCACGAGGTTGGCCACGTCATCGTTGATGGGCGTACCGAGGAAGACGACGCGCTCGTTGAGCAGTCGCGAGAAGATGTCGAACGAGCGCTCGCCTCGGCTAGTCTGTTCGATGACGAACGGTACAAGTGGGCTCACATCCATCCTTTCCTTCTTTGTTGCCACAATCGGTGCCCTTCTACGCCGCGTGAACGGCTAAGCCTCCATGTCGACCGCCGCGCCCTCTGCGTCAGCCGCGCCGGCTTCTGTCGGCTCGTCGTCTGCTTCCACCGCCGCGGCGTGCTCTACGAGGAAGTCGACCGTCTTGGCCATAAGTAGTTCGGCGCGCATGAGGTCTTGCCTTCCGGAGGCCCAGACGTCGATCACAAGCTGCTCCGGCTCACGGCCCAACGCCTGCGCGTCCGCCTTGATGCGCTCACGCAACTCGTCGTCACTTACCGCCAGCTGCTCTGCCTCGCTCACCGCCTCGAGCACCAGACGCCGCTTGACGATGTGCTCTGCTCGCGGCCGCATCTCCTGCTCGACTTCTTCGGCGGTCTTTTGCAGTGCCGCCAGGTACGCGTCCATCGTCAGACCCTGTTCGCCGATCGTCGACTCGAGGTCGTGCAGTAGCTCGTGGGCCTCACGCTCGACCATGGCCGGCGGCACCGCGACCGTGGCATTGGCGACCACGGCATCGACGACGCCGGCTGCGAACTCGCGCCGCGCCGCCGCCTCCTGCGCCTGCTCCAGTCGTTTGCGTACGTCGGCGCGTAGCTCGGCGATAGTCTCGAACTCGCTGGCGTCGGCAGCGAAGGCGTCGTCCAGCTCCGGCACGACCTTCGTCTTGATCTCCTTCAGGTGCACCTTGAAGACAGCGTCCTTGCCGCGCAGCTCCTCGGCCTGATAGTCCTCGGGGAAGGTGAGCGAGAACTCCTTGCTCTCACCTACCGCCATGCCCTCGAGGTTCTCCTCGAATCCAGGCACGAGACGGCCGTGCCCGACCTGGGTCATGTAGTCGCTGGCCTTGGCGCCTTCGATGGGCTTGCCGTCGCTCGAGCCTTCGAGGTCGAGCAGCACGAAATCGTCGGGCGCAACCGGGCGCCCCTCTACCGGCGCCAGGCTGGCGAGGCGCTCTTGCAGCATCGCCAGCTGCGCCTCGACTTGCGCGTCGCTGACCTCCGCCGAGCGGCGAGGGGCTTGCACACCTAGATACTCGCCCAAGACCGGCGTCGGACGCACCTGCACCTTGGCCGTGAACGAGAACTCCGCCTCTTGATCGAACGCCTCGAAGTCGATCTCCGGCACCGAGACGGCGTCGACGTGCGACTCCGTCAAGGCCGACTCATACCAGTCCGGCAGCGCGTCGTTGAGAGTCTGGCTACGCACGTACTCTTCGCCTAGCCGTTGCAGCACGATCTGGCGCGGCACCCGGCCCTTGCGGAAACCCGGCACTTGCGTCTCGCGCGCCAGACGCGAGAGAGTGCGCTCATAGCTCGTCTTCACCACGTCGCTGGGGATCTCGACAGTGAGTAGAACCTCGTTCTGCTCGATCGACTTGACGTCTGTTCGCACTTCTCTGTCTCCGCTTCTCATGGGGACGCGTGCGCGCTGCGCCGCGTTGGGACTCCGGGGGTCACCATCCATCCGTTCACGATCCTAGGTGGTGCGGGTGAGAGGACTTGAACCTCCACGAGCAACAGCTCACCAGATCCTAAGTCTAGCGCGTCTACCAGTTCCGCCACACCCGCAAGTGTTGACACTGCCGACAAAGCGTCGGCTCTTCAGGCAATGCGAGAGAAGATGGGGTGAAGGACGGGATTCGAACCCGCGACCGCCAGGGCCACAACCTGGAGCTCTACCAGCTGAGCTACCTCCACCACCGGTCTCGACAGCCGCCGCAAGGCTACGAGTGGCCCGGTTCGCACTAGTGCCGAACGCGACGCCGCGGGCGACCCCTTTGACGGCGACTGAGGATACCACCTTGCGCTAGCGCCGTCACACCCTCGGCCCGGTGGGGCGCCGCCAGGCGCGACACCGCACGGGATGCGCCGGAGCAGAGGATGGCGCGCCCGGCAGGATTCGAAC
>PMKX01000020.1:8084-23575 GCA_003158705.1 Actinomycetota bacterium | reverse complement strand
TACGAGGTCGTGTTCGTCGACGACGGCTCCACCGACGACTCCTATGCCGTGATGCTGCGGCTCGCCGCCGGGCAGGCGGCCATCCGTATCGTCAAGCTGCGGCGCAACTTCGGTAAGGCAGCCGCCCTCTCGCACGGATTCGCCGAGTGTCGCGGCGAGATCGTCGTCACGCTGGACGCCGACTTGCAGGACGATCCCGCCGAGATCCCCAAGCTCCTGGCCAAGATGGAGGAAGGCTACGACCTCGTCTCGGGCTGGAAGCACAGTCGCCAGGACCCGGCTTCCAAGACGCTGCCGTCACGCCTGTTCAACTGGACCGTGCGCAGCACGACCGGGCTGCGGCTGCATGACTTCAACTGCGGCCTCAAGGCCTATCGGCGCGAGGTGGTCGAGAACGTCGCCGTGTACGGCGAGCTGCACCGCTACTTGCCCGTGGTCGCCAGCCAGCAGGGGTTCCGCGTCGGCGAGACCAAGGTCGAGCACCGGCGGCGCACCTCCGGGCACTCCAAGTACGGTTGGCAGCGGTTCCTGCGCGGCTATCTCGACCTGCTCACGGTGCTCTTCCTGGGCCGCTACCAGCATCGGCCGCAACACCTCTTCGGCGGCATCGGCACGCTCATGATCGTCGTCGGTGTAGCCGTGGACGGCTACCTGGCGATCCTCAAGATCATGGGGCATGCCATAGGGCAGCGGCCGCTGCTGCTGCTGGGCACGCTGCTGATCATCGTCGGCATCCAGTCGCTCTCGCTGGGCCTGCTCAGCGAGCTGATGGCCTACGGGCGGGCCCGCGACAACGTCGAGACCTACGAGGTGCAGAAGATCGTCGACGCCGGCGCCGCACCGGCTGCGTTGGCGGCGCTTGCTCAGGCTCGCGGCGCTCAGGCGACGGAGGAAGTNNGAGGAAGTGGCGGCGGCTGTGGAAGTGTCGCCGCCGGCGACGGGAGAGATGGCCGTCGCCGAGGACGACACGGCGGCCGCCGACCCGCCCCACGCGGCCGGCAGCGGCGCCTGAGCCGTGCTCCCGGTCGCCGGTTGACGCCATGGGTCTAGCGATCGCCTACTTCGGCACGTACGAGCCCGCCTACCCGCGCAACGCCGTGCTTCTGGCCGGCCTGCGCGAGGCGGGCGTGGAACTGCATGAGTTCTCGGCGCCGCTGGCGCACGAGCTGTCGGCAGCCCAGATGGCGACCCCAGGGGGCGCGGGCGTGGTGGCCGCCGACTTGGCCCGCGCCCACCTGCAGCTCTTCTTTGACAGGCAGGGCGACGTGCGCGTCGACGCCCTCGTCGTGGGTTACCCCGGCCACTTCGTGGTGCCGTTCGCCAAGTTCGTCGCCCGTCAGTGGCGCGCCAAGCTCGTGTTCGACCCGCTGGTGTCGCTGTTCGATACTTTCTCCGGCGACCGCGGCCTGGTGGGTCTGCGCAGCCCCGTCGGGCGAGCTCTCTGGGTGCTCGATGAGGCGACCTTCCGTCTGCCCGACCTGGTGCTGGCCGACACCGAGAGCCAAGCCCGCTACTACCGCAAGGCGCTCGGTGTGTCGCCGGCGCGGCTGGGCGTGGTGCCGGTGGGAGCGCTGCCGGTGCCGCAGGCGACCGGCAGCGCGCGCCGCCTGCCCGACGACCAGCCGCTGGTCGTGTTCCAGTACGGCAAGTGGAGCCCCTTGCACGGCGCCGACGCGGTGCTCGACGCCGCCGAGCGGCTGGCCGGCGAGCCGTTCCAGTTTGTGCTCGCCGGCGAAGGTCAGCTGTCGGCGGATCTGCAGGCGCGCATCGCCAGTCGCAGCCTGGCCAACGTCGTCTGGCTCGGCATGGTGAGTCACGATGAGCTGCGGGCGCGGATGCTGGCGGCCGACGTGTGTCTGGGTGTGTTCGGCGGGTCGGCCAAGGCGGCGCGTGTGGTGCCGAACAAGGTGTACGACGCTCTCGCCTGCGGGCGGCCGCTCGTAACACTGGACGCGGCCGCCAGCCGCGCCGCGCTCGACGAGGGCCAGGCCGCACTGCTGGTGCCCGCCGGCGACGGCGTCGCCCTGGCCGAGGCCTTGCGGCAGCTGCGCGAGTTTGCGGTGCGCGCCCGTCTTGGGGCTGCCGCCTTGGCTCTGTACCGGCGGCGCTTCACGCCGCCGGCGGTGGCCGACCGGCTGCTGGCTGCTCTGGAGAAGGTCGCGTGAGCGGCCCGCCCTCGCCGCCTCCACGCACGCGCCCGCGGCTTGGCGGCTGGCTGCGGCTGGTCCAGACGCTGGCGGTGGTGGCGATCAGCTACTTCATCGTCGCCTACCTGGTGCACTCTTGGGACCGCGTGCACGACTACCCCTGGCGGCTGCGCTGGCTGCCTCTGGCCTGTTCTCTGCTCGCCTTCCTTCTGTTCTACGTGATGAACGCCGTAGCCTGGTGGCTGCTCTTGCGCGGGTTTGGCCTGCGCAGCAGCAGCCGCCGCGCCGCCGCCACATGGGGCAAGTCGATCCTCGCCCGCTACCTGCCCGGCAACGTGTTCATGTTTCTGGGCCGCGCCTGGATGAGCCATACGCAGGGCCTGGACGTGAAGCGCGTCAGCGCGGCCATGGTCTACGAACAGGCGCTGGGGGTGGGCTCCGCCCTGGTGACGGTCGCGATCCTCTTCCCCTTCTGGCACTATGCGAGCCCGGCGGCGGCATGGAGCCTGCTTGCCGTGCCGCTCCTCGTCGCCTTGATGCACCCGCGTGTGTTCGCGCGCTTGTCGGCGAGGGTGTTGCGCCTTCTTGGGCGCGAGCCGTTGGCCGAGGTGATGCGCTTCCGCGCCGTGCTCGCGCTTCTCTGCTACTATGTGGCCGCCTGGCTGGTCGCCGGCCTGGCAAGCTGGTTGTTCGTGGTGGCCGTCACCGGCGCCCGTGCCGGCGTGTTGGCGGCGGTCGTTGTGGCCTTCGCCTTCGCCTACGTCGTCGGCATGGCGGCGTTCGTGTTCCCGAGCGGCATCGGCGTGCGCGAGGCGGTGCTCGCCGCGGCTCTGGCGAGCCGGCTGCCGGGCGGCGTGGCGCTGGCCTGGGCCGTGCTGCTGCGTCTGTGGCAGACGGTCATCGAGCTCCTGTTCGTCGGCTTCGCGGTCATGGTCGACCAGTGGCGCCGACGCGGGGACGAGACGGAGTGAGGCTGTGAGCAAGAAGAAGTCGAGCACAAGCGAATGGCACCCGCCGGCCGATCTGGGTACGGCCGGGCTGGCGCCGGACGAGTTCCGGCGCCTGTTTCGTCGCTGCGGCTGGTATGTGATCGCCGGCGCGATCGTCTTCGCCGGCCTCATGGCGCTGCTCTCGTGGATGCACTACCGCGCCTTCTTCGGCGGGCGCTTCGACCTGGGGAACATGGTCCAGGCGGTGTACAACACGGCTCACGGTCGGTTCCTGCAGACCACGACCGCCGATCTCGCGCCGCGGCAGATGAGCCGGCTGGGCATACACGTGGACCCGATCCTCGCCTTCTTCGCTCTGCCCTGGCTGGTGTGGCCCAGCCCGGTGATGCTCCTCGTGCTCCAGGCCGTGATCGTGGCGCTGGCAGCCTGGCCGGCCTACCGCATCGCGGTGCACGTTCTCAAGGACCCGCGAGTGGCGGCGCTGCTCACCGGCGCCCTGCTGCTCTTTCCGCCTCTGCAGTTCGCCGTGCTCGACGAGTTCCACCCGGTGACGCTGGTCATCCCCTTCCTGCTCTTTGCCTTCCTCTACATGGAAGAGGACAAGCTGTGGCGGGCGCTGCCCTTCTTGGTGCTGGCGGCCATCTGCAAGGAAGAGATCCCGCTCGTGATCGTGCTCATGGCCTTGTACTTCGCGCTGCGCAAGCGTTCATGGCGGCCGCTGCTCGTCGCCGCCGGCGCGGCCGCCTACTTCGTCATCGCCATCTGGGTCATCATCCCGCACTTCAATCACGGCGCCAGTCCGTTCATCGGCCGCTACGCGGCGTTCGGGTCGAGCGCCGGGGGAGTCCTGAAGAGCNNCCGGAGTACCTCATCAACGGGCTTTCCACACAGGTGGCGCAGAGATCGATCGCCTTCCAGTACGTGGCTGCCGAGGTGCCCTTCCTGTTCGCGGCGGCCGTGTTCGGCGTGGCTCGTCTACAGCGCTGGTTCGGAGTGATACGTGTGGGGCGGCGTGGGCAGACCGCAAGAGACCGCGTGCGGCTCGAGACGCTGGCCCTGCTCGTGCTGGTGGCGTCGCTCGCCGGCAACTACTTCATGGGGCCGCTGCCGTTCTCTTTGCCGGGCGCCAAGTACAACGGCAAGCTGTACGCGGCCAACGGCCACGACACCGTGCTCAACCAGGCGGTCAAGCTCATCCCCAAGGACGCCGTCATCACCGTCAACAACAATGTGGGCTCGCACCTCTCGGCGCGTCGCCGCGTCTACGTGTTCCCCTACGTCGGCGACGCCCAGTATGTGATCGTCGACGAGACGCGGCCGTTCTGGTACGACCAGATCAACGTGAAGCTGCACAAGGAAGCGCTGGGGGCGATAGTCGCCGACACGTCGCGCTTCCAGATCATCTTCGCCCGCGACCAGGTGTACGTGCTCAAGCGCATCTCTGGGTGAGTGAGGCGGGGCCGCCAAGGCCCCGCCTCACTCAGGCCACCCAGCTGAACACGGCGTGCTTGGCCGCCAGCACCGTCAGCGCCAACACGTAGAGCACCGCTAGCGTCCAGAACCGCCGCCGGTGACCGTCCGCGTACAAGGCCATAGACAGAAAGAGCGGAAAACCGGCCAGCAGGAAGCGCGGCAGAGAGAGCAGCGGCATGTATTTCGACGGCCAGAGCAGGGGAAAGACGACGGCCAAGGCGGCGTAGGCGGAGTAGGCGCGCGGGATGCGGCGCAACCCGTAGACGATGAAGACGATGGCGATCACCAGCGCGATGAGATTGACGATGTTGGCGATCGCCAACGCGTTCACGCCGCCGCCGCTCGGCGTGGGCCAGTAGAGATTCGCCGTCTGGCGTGAAAGCAGCTGCAGGGCGCCGCCGCCGGCGGCGAGCAGGCCGCGCCAGACGGCGTAGTGCGGCAGGTGAAAGCTGCGCCGCCACTGGTCCTGCACAGCCGCGAAGAGGAACGGCTTGTGGAAGCTCAGGCTCAGGTAGGCCATCCAGATGAGCAAGCCCTCGGGGATCATGAGGAGGTTGACCACGTGGCGGTCTGTGCGCCGCCAGTCCCAGTCGCGCTGCTCGAGGTACATCATCGCCATGGGCACGAGCAAGAGCACGCCGGCGCTGCGCGATAAGGTGGCGAGCAGGCCGGCCAGGCCGGCCAGCCGCCAGCGGCCCAGCCGGCTCCAGTAGAAGCAGGCCAGCGAGAGCAGCAGGAAGAGCGACTCCGTGTACACGGCCTGCAGGAAGAACGCGACCGGGAAGATGGAGACGAACAGCACCGTGCGACCAGCGATGCGGGCCCCGAAGTCGAGCGCGATGAGCTTGTGAAGCACGATCATGGCCAGGAAGTAGAAGAGCAGCGACAGGACGATGCCGGTGATGACGAGGTTGTTGTGAAACACGAGGCCCGTGTAGCGCAGCAGCAGCGGGTACAGCGGGAAGAACGCCGTGCTCACGTCGGCATCGGCATAGCCTCCCTGGGCGATCTTGATGTACCAGACCCCGTCCCACGTGGCCCAGCTGTTCAGGAGATGGCCGAGGAAGCCGTGGAAAGCCTCGGCGTAGCGCGGGTAGCGCCACGCCCACGGCGTGCTCTGCACGCCGATGACGTACGTGGCCGCCAAGCCGACGACGAAGATGTAGAGACGCGTGACGGCGGCTGTGAGCAGCGAGCGCCGCAGCTGACCAGGCTTGCCGAGCCCTGCCGCCAGGCGCTGGCGCAGGCCTGCCTCGCCGGCCGCCTCAGACGCCCGACGGCGAAGCACCCGGCTCCGGCAGGAACTGCTGGGGCTGCAGGTCGCTGCGCACGTCGTAGAGCATCTTGCCGCTTCGGTAGTCGAACATCGCCACGATCACGCGGCCGGAACTGCCGGCCGTGTCGGTCTGGCCCTCGACCTGCCAGACGAACCAGTAGGTGGGCGTGATGGTGGAGGTGACGGTGCGGCCGGCGACCGTGTGAGTGAACGTGTAGGGCTCGTGCGGGTGCACGTAGAGCAGCTGCACCTCCTGCGGGTCCACGCCGGTGCCGCGAAACAGCCACTGCGCCTTGCGCAGCACGGCGCCCGAAGTCTTGAGCTGCGAGTTGCCGGGCACGCGGATCGCGGCCCACGCGAACGACCAGCCGCGCCACGGATGAGTGATGAACTGGTCCCGTTGCCCCGCGGCGGTGTAGCGAAAGGCGAGCAGCGCCGGCGTGATGAAGATGAGCGCTGCCACGACGATGGCGACGATCGCCCAGAACCGCTTGCCGTGACTTTTGAACACCGGTACCGCCTCCCTCTCGCAAATACTCGTCGCCTCTCCTGGGGCTGTCAAACGGCCAGATCGCGGGCGTGCAGGTCGGGTCTGACGGCGGCGCCGCCGAAGAGGGCGCGCGCCGACTGCTCCATCTGGGCGTAGTAGCCCTCGTCGAAAAGCGGGTTGAGGTGGATGAGGTAGAGCTCGTCGACGCCGGCCTGCATGGCCAGAGCGGCCGCCTGGCGGGCCGAGGTGTGGGCGGCGTAGGCGGTGCGCACCAGTCCGGCCTTGGCCGGGTCGCTCTCCTCCGCGCCGTCGATCCATGCCTCATGCAGCAAGAGCTCGACCCCGGCGGCGAAGCGCGCCGTCTCGGGATCGGTCACCGTGTCGGTGATGAAGGCGAAGGCGTCGTCTACTCGGTAGCCCACGGTCGGGTCGGCGTGCTTCTGGCGGCGCACACGGACCTCGTGGCCGGCCACCTCGTTGACGCCTTCGCGCAGCGTCTGCGTGACCAGCTCCATGCCTCGCTGCTCGCCCCAGCGGCCTGGGTTGAACGGCCTGCCGATGAGGGTGGCCAAGCCGTGTTCGACGTCGATGCCGTTGACGGCCGCCTCGGGCACGTGCACGGTCAGGCGGCGGCCGGCGAAGATGCCCGGCAGGTAGGCCAGGCCGCAGACGTGGTCCAAGTGGTAGTGGCTCAAGAAGAGGTGCACGTCGCGGGCCGCCGCCAGCATCGTCGAGCCGGGCGGCTCGAGCAGCCGTCGCAGCCCGGTGCCCGCGTCGAAGAGCAGCAGGCTTGAGCCATCCTCGAGGGCCAGGCAGGTGGTCTCGCGCCGACCGGTCGGTATCCAGCCCTGCGTGCCCAGCAACGTCAGACGCATCGCCATGCCTCCTCGCTCATGTGGACGGGGTACGCGTGTAAACTCCCACGGCGAAGGACTATAGTAACGAATGGTCCGCCTGCGTGCGGAGCTCCCGCCCGAGGGAGGTCGGATGCATACAGTACTCGGCGACGCATATGCGTCGTTGTCGTTGGACGAGAAGGTACGTCGCATCTGGGAGCCGCTCTCCGCTCACCTGGACGACGCCGTGGCCGGCGCTCACCCGGCGCCGCTGCTCGACTTGGTCGAGTCGGAGTCATACGTGATCGCCCTCGACGCGACTCTCACCCACCCCGAGCTCATGAGCGCCTTCTCGGCGGGTTGCCTGGCGCTGCGCGAGGCCGTGCTGGCCGGCGGCGCCGATGAGGCGACCAAGCTCTGCCGCCGGCTGCAGACCCTGGAGCGTGATGGGCTCGTGCGCTTGGGCGTCGGCTACTGCGCCGGGCTTGAGGAGCACATCGAACAGCTCCGGCAGAAGGTAGAGCACCACTCGGTCTGCGAGGTGGTCACCGGAGCCCTCAAGGCGGACGAGATCCTCTGCAAGCTGGCAGAGGAGGTCACTCGCTGCCAGCGCATGGACCTGCCGCTAGGCGTGGTGGCCCTGTCGCTGCACGTCGACTCTCAGGAGGTGGCCGAGGAGACGCTACGCCGCATCGGCGAGCACTTGACGGCCGCCACGCGACCGTACGACAGCTTCGGCCGCATCGGCGAAGGTCTGTACTTGCTGCTGTTCCCCGACGTGACCCGTGCCGGCCTGATGAGCGCCGTGGAACGCTTGCGCCACGAGCTCTCCGACCAGGGCCGCACGGGTGAGCAGCCGTTCCTGCTCTTCTCGTTGGCCCACTTCGCCTACGTGGACGTGGGCCCGGCCGAGATGGTCAAGCTGCTCGACCAGGGCATGGAGCGCCTGCGCGCCGGTAGCGACTACCTGAACTGGTCCTAGGAAGGGCGGCGCTCCGTGCGGTGCTGCCGCGCACGCTCTTTCTGTAGCAGTGCCGTGGCCTTGCGCACGACGTCGCGCTCGTTGGGGTAGGTCATCTTGTCGAGGGCGCGCCGCACGCTGAACCAGCGCGCCTCGCTGACCTCATGATCGTGCCAGGCTGTGTCGCCGCCGGTGGCTTCGACGACGAAGAAGTGCACCGTCTTGTGCACACGCCGCTGCTCCTCGCGCGAGTAGAACCAGTAGTCGATGGAGCCCAGCGAGGCGATGATGTGGCCTTCGATGCCGGTCTCCTCGCGGATCTCCCTGAGGGCGGCAGCGGTGGGGTGTTCGCCGGTCTCGATGCCACCCTTGGGTAGGGCCCACACCCTGCGGCCGACGGGGTTGATGAGGCAGATCTGGAGCTCGCCGTCGTAGCGAAAGACGACGCCCCCGGAAGAGGTCTGGCGCTTAGTCTCCACACGTCCTCCTGCTCGCCCCGACCGCGTGCATGCCGCGAGTGCCAGCCGCTCTGCTGTAGGGTGCAGGCACTCGATAGTATATCGTGTGGCGGGCGCCCTCATGGCGGGCTCGAGGCAGTGGGAGGGACAGTGTTCGCCGCCATCGGCAGATTCGCATACCGCCGCCGCCGGCCCATCGTTGCCATATGGGCAGTGCTCTTCGTCCTGGGGCTGGCCGGCGCCTTTGGGGTCGCCGACGTGCTCAAGGGCGGCGGTTTCACGAGTCCCAGCGACCCCTCCGAGCAGACGCTCACGATCGCTTGGCAGCGCCTCAGGGCCGGTCTCTCCACGGTGACGGTCGTCTTCACGAGCGACACGCTCAAAGCCACCAGCCCTGAGTTCATCAAGCTCGAGAATCAGGCGCTGGCGGGCATGACGCCCAAGACGGTCCCCTACCTGAACGCTATCGAGACCTACGCCGTCTCTAGGGACCCGGGACTGATATCCAGAGACGGTCACGCCTCGATCGCGACCATGGTCTTCAATCAGCGCTTCGACGAAGTGCAGGCCGTGATGGGCAAGGTCAGGGCGGCTCTGCGGCCGACGCCGCTCAAGGTGTACTTCACCGGCGAGCCGGCCGTGTTCGACGACATCCAGCACGTCACGGTCCACGACGTGCGCGCGGCGGAGACGTACACTCTCCCCATCGCCCTCGTCGTACTCCTGCTGGTGTTCGGCACCCTGGTCGCCGCCGGAGTCCCGCTCGTCGGCGGCGGCGTGGCCGTGTGCGTCACACTGGGCATCGTGTACCTGCTGGCCCACGTCTTCAGCATGTCCGTGTACACGCTGAGCACCACGACCATGCTGGGCTTAGCCGTGGGCATCGACTACTCGCTGCTCATGGTCGGGCGTTTTCGCGAAGAGCTGGCGGCCGGCGACACGGTGGCCCGTGCCGTGGAGACCACCGTCGCTCGTGCCGGCCGCTCGATCTTCTTCTCCGGTGTCGCCGTGATCGTCGGCCTCGCCGGCCTGATGATGATGCAGTTCATGGCCTTGCGCTCCATCGGCATCGGCGGCTCGCTGGTGGTGCTCGTCTCGGTGGCGGCGGCCCTGACGCTCTTGCCGGCCATGCTGGGCATGCTGGGGCCGCGCATCAACGCCCTGCGCGTGTACCGGCAGCGCGGCCCCGAGGGCCGCTTCTGGGAGGCCTGGTCGAAGTGGGTCATGCGCCACCCGGTGACGCTGTTCATCTCGGTGATCATCGTCATCCTCGTGCTCGCCAGCCCCGTCGTGAAGATCAAGACCGGCGTGTCCGGGGCCGAGATCCTGCCCGCTGGGGCGGAGTCAAAGGTGGGCCAGCAGATCGTCCAAGACCGCTTCGACCCGGCCGAGAACGCGCCCATCTACCTGCTGCTCACCTGGGACAACGGCTCGAGTCCGTTCGCGCCCGGCAACATCCTGCAGCTCTACGCCTACGGCAAGCGCCTGGAGCAGACCCCCGGCGTAGCCGCGGTGGTGAGCATCGTCAACCAGCCGGCGCTCGAGAACGCGGGTCCGTCGGCACTGCTCAGCTTGGGAGCTCTGGCTTCGGGGACCGGCAACCAGGGCGACAAGAACGTGCAGAAGCTGAATGGATCGCTCTCGCCGGCGGACCTCAAGACGGCGCTCGCGTTGATCACGACCTCCGCCAAGCCGGGCGTCACCGTGTTCCAAGTCGTGCCCAAGGCGGCCGCCAACTCGCAGGCCGCCCAGGATCTGTCGACGACGCTCGGCAAGGTGCTCACGCCGCCCGGCATGACGGCGCACGTCACCGGCATCGCGGCCGGCATCCGCGACTTCCGTCACGGCCTGTACGGGCGTCTGCCGTGGGTGATCGTCTTCGTCATCTGCGTGACCTACGTCGTCCTGCTGTTCCTGTTTCGCAGCGTCCTGTTGCCGCTCAAGGCAGTGCTCGTCAACAGCATCTCGATCATCGCCAGCTACGGCGCCATGGTGTTCATCTTCCAGGACGGCCACTTCCAGGGCCTGCTCGGGTTCAAGAGCGTGGGCTACGTGGAAGCGGTGCTACCGGTCATATTGTTCTGCGTGCTCTTCGGCATCTCGATGGACTACGAGGTGTTCATGCTCACGCGCATGCGCGAGGAGTGGCTGCTCACCGGCGACAACACCAAGTCGGTGGCCTACGGCCTGGCGCACACCGGACGCGTCATCACCAGTGCGGCACTGATCATCGTCGTGGTGGCGGGCAGCTTCGCCTTCACGAGCATCATCATCACCAAGGCGCTGGGCATAGGTCTGGCCATGGCCGTGGCGCTGGACGCCAGCATCATCCGCATCCTGCTGGTGCCGGCCACCATGCGTCTTCTGGGCGGGCTCAACTGGTGGCTGCCCGCCTGGCTCGACCGCTTGCTGCCCAACATCGGCGAGCGCTGAGGTGCCGGCTGCAGGCTGACTGAGGAGGCACGGGCGCGTGTTTTCCGCCATCGGCAGGTTCTCGTACCGGTTCCGCTGGTGGGTGCTGGCCGTGTGGGCGGCGACCTTCGTCGTCGCCCTGGTGGCCAGCACCCGCGTCGCCGGCGAGCTCAAAGGCGGCGGGTTCTCCAACTCCCACGCGCCCGCTCAGCAGGCGCTCCGCCTCATGCAGCAGCGCCTCGACACGGGCCTCTCGCAGCTCGTGGTCGTGTTCACGAGCGACACGATGCCGGCACGCAGCGCCGCCTTCGAGAGGCTCGAAGCCGAGGCGTTGGCCGGCCTGAAGCCGCGCACAGTGCCGGGTCTGCTGCGCGTGCAGACCTACGCCGGCACCGGCGACTCCCTGTTCGTCTCCAAGGACGGCAAGGCGTCGCTGGCGGTGCTCGTGTTCAAGGTGCCCATGGACACGGTGCAGGAGGAGATACCGGCCATTCGTGCTGCCGTGCGACAGACCTTGCTCAAGACCTATGTGAGCGGCGACGCCGCCGTGTACGCCGACATGGAGCGTGTCTCGGCCAGCGACCTGCGCAAGGCGGAGGCATACACGCTCCCCGTCGCGCTGCTCGTGCTGCTCCTCGTGTTCGGGACGCTGGTGGCCGCCGCNNGACGTCTCCATCTTCGCCCTCAACACGACGACCTTGCTCGGCTTAGCCGTGGGCATCGACTATGCCCTCTTCATGGTGGGCCGTTTCCGAGAGGAGCTGCGCGAGGGGGCGACGGTAGCCGACGCCGTCGAGACCACCGTCGCCCACGCCGGACGCTCCATCTTCTTCAGCGGCCTCGCCGTCATCGTCGGCATGCTCGGCCTGCTCACCTTCAGGTACATGGCCCTGCGATCCATCGGTTTGGGCGGCTCGCTTGTGGTGCTGTTCTCCGTGGCCGCGGCGCTGACGCTGCTGCCGGCACTGATGGGGATCCTCGGGCCGCGGGTCAACTCAGTGCGTGTGTTCGGCCGCGCCGGGCACGAAGGCCGCTTCTGGCGCCGCTGGTCGGACTGGGTGATGGCCCACCCGGTGAGCGTGCTGGTGGTCACCGTGGCCGTTGTGCTCGCCTTCGCCTGGCCGGTGGCCAAGATCCACGTCGACGTGCCCAGCGCCGCCTCGCTGCCGACGAGCACCGAGTCGCGCCAGGGCTACGACATCATCCAGCAGCGCTTCGACTCGTCGGCGCTCTCGCCGGTGGACGTGCTGGTCACCTGGAGCGGAGAGGCGACGTCCTTCCTGGCGAAGCTGGACGAGCTGTACGCGTTCGGCCGGCAGTTGCAGGGGCTGCCGAATGTGGCCACCGTGACGAGTGTGGTGACGCTCCCCCGGCTGGACTCTCCGGCGCTGCTGGCTCGGTTCTGGCCGATCGTGCTTTCGCGGGACCGGATGCTCATCCCGCCGGGCGACGCGATCGCGGCGGCCATCGAGCGGCAGCTAACGGCGCCGCAGCTCCAGGCCGCCTTGCAGCTTGCCCAGGCGACCTCGGCGCCGGGTACGGTACTCTTCAAGGTGGCGCCGTCATGGCCGCCGGGTTCGCAGCAGGCGCAGCAGGTGGCCGCTCGCATCCGCGCGCTCGCGCCGCCGGTCGGCATGCGGGTGCACGTGGCCGGCCTCTCGGCCGGCATCCACGACTACGTCCACGATCTCTACGACCGCTTCCCCTGGATCATCGGCTTCGTCGTCGTGGTCACCTATCTGGTGCTGCTCATGTTGCTGCGCAGTGTGCTGCTGCCGCTCAAGGCCGTGGTCGTCAACACGCTCTCGCTGCTGGCAAGCTTCGGCGCCGTGGTGTGGGTGTTCCAGTTCGGGCACCTCGACTGGCTGCTGCACTTCCACGGCATCGGCACCGTGGACGCCGACCTGCCGGTGATCTTGTTCTGCACCGTGTTCGGCGTCTCCATGGACTATGAGGTGTTCCTGCTCTCGCGCATGCGCGAGGCGTGGGAGGAGACGCACGACAACCAGGCCGCCGTGAGCTTCGGCCTCACCAGCACCGGGCGCATCGTCACCAGCGCCGCGCTGATCATCGTCGTGGTCGCCGGCTCGTTCGCCTTCACCAGCATCATCATCACCAAGGCCATCGGCGTCGGCTTGGCAGTGGCCGTAGCCTTGGACGCGAGCATCGTCCGCATCCTCATGGTGCCGGCCATCATGCGCTTGCTCGGTCGTCTCAACTGGTGGTGCCCGGGATGGCTGGAGCGCTGGCTGCCGCGTCTGGGCGAGTGAGACGCGCGGCTCCTGGCGGCGCCAGCGCGGCGTCGCGTGGCGCCGGCGGCTGCCCGGACTGCCGGGCGGCCGCCTGGACCGCTAGACGGTCTGCCCTGTCTCCTCCCACTCGCGGTAGAGCCGGGCGTAGCGGCCGCCGGCGGCCATGAGCTCGTCGTGCGTGCCGCGGTCGGCGATGCGGCCGCCCTCGACCACCAGGATCTCGTCGGCGTAGCGCACCGTGCTCAGACGGTGAGCGACGATGACGCTGGTGCGGCCGCTCAGTAGCACCTGCATGGCGCGCTCGATACGCCGCTCGCTCTCGGCGTCTACGCTCGAGGTGGCCTCGTCGAGGATGAGGATGCGCGGGTCGGCCAGCAGGGCGCGCGCGAAGCTCACGAGCTGCCGCTGGCCGGTGGAGAGACCGCTGCCGCCTTCTTGCACGTCGGTCTCGTAGCCGTCCGGCAGGCTCTCGATGAACTCGTGCGCGCCGACGATGCGCGCCACACGCCTCACCTCGTCGAGCGAGGCGTCGGGGCGCGGGAAGCGGATGTTGTCGAGCACCGAGCCCGAGAAGAGGAAGGCCTCCTGAGGCACCACGGCGAGCTGCTCGCGCAGCGACTTCATGGTCACGTGGCGCAGGTCGTGGCCGTCGATGGTCACGCTGCCCTGGTCGGGGTCGTAGAAGCGGGCAAGCAGCTTGACCATGGTCGACTTGCCCGCCCCCGTGGCGCCCACCAGGGCCACGGTGCTGCCGGCGGCCATGAGCACGTCCACGTCGTGCAGCACGTCGGTCTGCTTGTCGTAGGCGAAGGTGACGTGGTCGAAGCGCACGACGCCGTGCACCTCGGGCAGGGGCACGGCGTCGTGCGCGTCGACCAGGTCGGGCTCGGTGTCGAGCACCGTGAAGATCTTCTTCACGGCCGCCATCGAGGCTTGGAAGGTGTTGTAGAGCTGCGAGAGCTGCTGGATAGGGTCGAAGAAGCTGGAGAGGTAGCCGATGAAGGCCACGAGCGTGCCCACCTGGAGCGCGTGCACAGTCACCAGGTGGCCGCCGTACCAGAGCACGACCAGCACGCCCAATGCCGAGAGCAGCTCCACGATGGGGAAGTAGAAGCCGGCCTGCACCACCGTCTGCATGTTCACGTCGCGGTAGTCGCGGTTGACGAGCATGAGCTTGTCCATGTCGGCCTGCTCATGCCTGAAGGCGAAAATCACGCGGATGCCCGAGATGGACTCCTGAAGGTGGGCGCTCACGTCGCCGATCTTGTTGCGCACCAGGGCATAGGAGCGCGCCGAACGCGTGCGGTAGACGAGCGTCGCAGCCACGAGCGGCGGCATCACGGCCAGGGTGGCGAGCGCCAGGCGGGGGTCGAGGACGAAGAGGAACACGACCGCCCCCACGACCATGAGGCCGTTGGTGACCAGGCTGGTGACGCCGTCGGTGACCAGCTCGTCCAAAGCGTCGATGTCGTTGGTGAGCCGGCTGACGATCCAGCCGGTCTTCTGCCGGCCGAAGAAGTCCAGCGAGAGCTTCTGGATGTGCGCGAACAGGGCCCGGCGCAGGTCGAGGATCACGCGCTCACCGACCCAGCTCACGAGGTAGGTCTGCAGGTAGCTGGCACCGAGGTTGACGACGCTCAGGATGAGGAAGACGAGGATGACCAGATCCAGCACATGCAGGTCGCGCTTGCCGATGCCGGAGTCGATGCCGACCTTGATGAGGTAGGGCACGGCCAGGCTGGTGAGCGTGACGACGATCATCGCCGCCACACTGAGCAGGGCGCGGCGACGGTAGGGATAGGCGTAGCGAGCCAGGCGCGCGAGCTTGAGCTCGCGCGCCAGATGGACGAACACGCTCCAGCCGCGCAGCTCCTCCAGGTCGGCGCCTTTGCCGTGCGGTCCGCTGGGCCTACCTGCCATGCGCCTCACCCCCGTTCGGGTGCGCCGCGCTCCGGCCGGGCGCCGCGCTCGCCTCGGGCGGTTCGCACTCGACCACGTCGAGCGCCTTGCCCTCGGCCTCGGCGCGCCCGAACATGCGCGCGTAGAGCGTGTCGCCGGCCACGAGCTCGTCGTGGCGGCCTTGTTCCACGATGCGGCCGTGGTCGAGCACCACGATTTCCTCAGCCAGGGAGATCGTCGAGGGCCGGTGGGCGATGATGAAGGTGGTGCGTTCGCGCATCACCTCGGTGAGCGCTTGGCGGATCTTGTACTCCGTCTCCACGTCCACGCTCGAGGT
>PMKX01000020.1:0-8054 GCA_003158705.1 Actinomycetota bacterium | reverse complement strand
GGCGCACCTCCTCGTCGCTCGCCTCCGGCCGGCCGAAGCGGATGTTCTCGGCGATCGTGGTCGAGAAGAGCAGCGGGTCCTGCGTGACCACGCCGATCTGCGACCGCAGGCTGGCAAACTCGAGGTCGCGCACGTCCTGACCGTCGACGAGCACACGGCCGCCGCTGACGTCGTAGAAGCGCGGGATGAGGTTGGTGAGCGTGGTCTTGCCGCAGCCGGTGTGACCGACCAAGGCGATCGTCTTGCCGGCCGGCACGTGCAGGTCCACGTCCATGAGCACGGGGCGGTCGACGTAGCTGAAGCTGACCTTCTCGAAGCTCACCTCGCCCTGCGCCCGCGCCAGCGGCCGCGCCGCGTGGCTCTGCGTCATCTCCAGCGGCGCGTCGACGATCTGGTAGACACGCTCGCCGGAGGCGATGGCCCGTTGCGCCAGCCCGGTGAGCCAGCCCAGCACCTGGGCCGGATAGACGAGCATCATCAGGTACGTGTAGAAGGCCACCAGGGAGCCCAGTGACATGGAGCCGTTCACCACCTGGCGGCCGCCGTACCAGAGGAGCACGCCCACGGCCAGGTTGGGCAGGAAGCCGATGAGCGGCACGTAGACGGCGCGCAAGCGGGCGGCGCTGATGCTGGCCTCGAACACCGCCGTGCTGCGCTCGCTGAACTTGGCCAGCTCGTCGTCCTCGCGGGCGAAGATCTTGACGATGCGCGAGCCCACCACGTTCTCCTGTGCCACGGTGGTCACGTCGGCGATCTTCTGCTGCACGTCCTTCAGCACCGGGTTCAGGCGGCGGCTGAAGCGTAGCGCGACGGCGAGCAAGGCCGGGAAGAAGGCCAGGCCGATGAAGGCCAGCTTCCAGTTGAGGAAGAAGAGCAGCACCGTGATGGCCGTCATCTGCACCACGTTGGTGGTGAAGAAGATGAGGCCGTAGCCGAGGAACATGCGCACGTTGGAGATGTCGCTCATGGCCCGCGACATGAGCTGGCCCGTGGGCCAGCGGTCGAAGTAGCCGAACGGCTGCTTGAGCAGGTGCGCCCACATGCGGTTGCGCAGGTCGTACTCGATGCCCAGGCTGATCTTGCCGGTGGTCAAGCGACGGCCGACGGAGAAGCCCAGACGGACGACGGCCACGCCGAGCAGCATCAGGCTGTAGGTGACGAGCAGCCCGGGCCTGCCGCCCACCAGGGCGCGGTTGATGATCTGTCGTGTGATCAGGGGGATGGCGAGGCTCATGGCCATCCCCCCCGTGGCGCAGGCGAAGCCGCCGATGACGAGCCACTTGTAGCGGCCCATGAGCCTCATGATGCGCCAGAACGTCCTCATCTGGGCACAGGATACCCTGTCCTGGCGGTGGTAGACTGCAGCTTCGCGCGCGCAACCTGCAACTTATCTCGCCATGCCGCCGTCTAACACTCACAGACAGACGACCCTGCCCGACCCATCGGCGGCCGATTTGGCGCGTGCCGCGGCCGGCGACGAGCAGGCCTTTCGCGATCTCGTGGAGCGATATCAAGGCATGGTGTACACGGTGGCGCACAACATCCTCGGCAACCACGCCGACGCCGAAGACGCGGCCCAGGAAGCGTTCCTGCGCCTGTATCGCAAGCTGCGCCAGTTCCGCGGCGAGTCCTCGTTCGGCACCTGGCTGTACCGGCTGGCCGCCACCGCGGCCGTGGACTATCGCCGCCGCGAGCGGCGCACGCCACCGCAGGTGAACGTGCGTGAGCAGTTGGCCGACCCCGAACAAGAGGTGCTGGAGCGCGCCGGCTGTGCAGAGCTGGTGCGCGCCGTGGACGCCTTGCCGGCCGATTATCGTCTGCCGCTGGTGCTGCGCGATGTGCACGGCCTCGAGTATCGCGAGGTGGCCGAGCTGCTCGGTCGCCCGCTGGGCACGGTGAAGGCGATGGTGCACCGCGGCCGCAACGCCGTGCGTCTTCGCCTGCGGGCAAGCGGCTCTCTGGCAGGAGAACGCTGATGGACTGCAGCCGCTTCCGTGAGCACATCCAGCGCTTCGTGGACGGTGAGCTACCCGACCGGCTGGTGGCCGAGTTCCAGGCTCACCTGAGCTTCTGTGGCGAGTGCGCCGCCGAGCTGCGCGAGATCAGCGCCGTGCGCGGCGCGCTAGCAGGGTGGGGCGCCGTCGAGCTGGCCGCGCCGGCCGGCTTCGCCGATCGCGTCATGGCGGCGGCGCAGACACTGCCGCGGCCGGCGCCCAGTGGCCGGCTCCGGTCGCTGGCCGACCGGGCGCGTCTGGCGCAAGGCGCCATCGTCTCCACGCGGGCGATCATCTACTCGGTCGTGGCCCTCGCGGCCGTGGCCATCGGCCTCGAGACCCGGCATCGGCGCCGCTCGCGGGAGGCCAAGGTCTGATGCACCTGGACCGCGAGCAGATCGAAGCGCTCATACCTCACCGCGCCCCCTTCCTGCTGCTGGACGAAGTGGTCGAGCTCGAGCCCGGGGTGCGCTGCCACGCCCGCCGTACGCTGCGTGCAGACGAGTTCTGGTTTGCCGGGCACTTTCCCGGCAACCCCATCATGCCCGGCGTGCTGGTGGTCGAGGCGCTTGCGCAGGCAGGCGTCGTCACGGCCCTGTCACAGGAGGAGGCCCAGGGCAAGCTCGTGCTCTTCGCCGGCATCGACAAGGTGCGCTTCAAGCGCGTCGTGCGCCCGGGCGACACCCTGGACTTGCGGGTCGAGATCATCGTGGCGCGGTCTTCGGTGGGCAAGGCGAAGATGGTCGCCACGGTGCAGGACGAGCTCGTCTGCCGTGGCGAGGTCATGTTCGCCTTGGTCGACGCGCCGTGACCGGGCTGCCACGCGGCAAGGTGCGCGGGGCCCGCATAGCGGCCCTGGGCGTGTACGTGCCGGAGCGCGTGCTCACCAACGACGAGCTCTCGCAGTTCCTGGACACGTCGGACGAGTGGATCAGCACGCGCACCGGCATCCGTGAGCGCCACATCGCGCGCATCGACCAGGCCACGTCCGATCTGGCCGTCGAGGCCGCCAAGCAGGCGCTCGAGCGAGCCGCCGTGGACGCCGGCGAGCTCGATCTGGTCATCGTGACGACGATCACCCCGGACATGGTGTTCCCGGCCACGGCGTCGATCGTCGCCCATCGTCTGGGCGCCACGCGCGCCGGCGCCTTCGACCTCGAGGCCGGCTGCACCGGCTTCGTCTACGGCCTCGCGGTGGCCACCGGCTTCGTGGCCGCCGGCATCTACCGCAACGTGCTCGTGATCGGCAGCGAGGTGCTGAGTCGCAGCCTCGATTGGGAGGATCGCACCACGTCGGTGCTGTTCGGCGACGGCGCCGGCGCCGTGCTCGTCTCGCCCACCGAGAACGGCAGCATCTTCAGCTTCGACCTGGGCAACGACGGCTCCGGCGCCGAGTACCTGGGCATGCCGGCCGGCGGCTCGCGCCTGCCTGCCAGCCACCACACGGTGCGCGACCGTCAGCACTACATGAAGATGACCGGCTCCGAGGTGTACAAGTTCGCCATCCGCGCCGTGGCGGACTCGTGCGAGAAGGTGCTCAGCGACGCGGGGCTCACGCCCCAGGACGTCAACCTGTTCGTGCCGCATCAGGCCAACATGCGCATCATCGAGGCGGCGGCCAAGCGGCTGGGCTTCAAGCCCGAGCAAGTGTTCGCCAACCTCGAGCGCTATGGCAACACGTCGTGCGCCTCTATCCCCATCTGCCTCGAAGAGGCGTGGGCCTCAGGGCGTCTGCAGAAGGGCGACCTGCTGCTGATGACGGGCTTTGGCGCCGGGCTCACGTGGGGTTCGTGCCTGACGCGCTGGGACCTCTGATGGGCAAGCTCGCCCTCGTGTTCCCCGGCCAAGGCTCGCAGGCGGTCGGTATGGGCGCGGACCTGTACGCGGAGCCCGTGGTCCGCGCCACCTACGACGAGGCCGGCGACGTGCTCGGCTACGACGTGGCGCAGGTCAGCTTCGCCGGCCCGCTGGAGACGCTCTCACGCACCGACGTCACGCAGCCGGCGCTGCTCACCAACTCGGTGGCCGTGCTCAGGCTGGCGCAGGAGCGCGGCTTGCGCTTTGATGCCGTCCTCGGCCACAGCCTGGGCGAATACTCGGCGCTGGTGGCCGCAGAGGCGCTCTCGTTCGGCGCAGCGCTAGACCTGGTGCGGCGCCGCGGCCAAGCCATGCTCGCCGCCGCCCAGAGCGCGCCGGGCGGCATGGCCGCCGTCATCGGCCTCGAGGACGCGGCCGCGGAAGAGCTCTGCGTCGCCATCGGCGACCTCTGGCCGGCAAACTACAACTCGCCTGGCCAGGTGGTCGTGAGCGGCACGGCGGCGGCGCTCGCGACGCTGCAGCTTCGAGCGCCGCAAGCCGGCGCTCGTAAGGTGATCCCGCTGCCGGTGAGCGGCGCCTTCCATTCGCCCTTGATGGAGCCGGCCGCGGCACAGATGAGCGGGCCGCTGGCGGCCGCCGCGTGGCGCGCGCCGCAGGTGCCGTTCTTCTCAGTCTGCAGCGTGCGCTTCGAGCAAGAAGGTCTGGCAAGCCTGCTCCGGCGCCAGATCGTCTCGCCGGTGCGCTTCACGCANNGATGCGACGACGCTGGCGCAAGCCGGCTGGCGACCCGACCAAGGAGGCGCGCAGTGACTGCGACCATCGACCTCAGCGGCAGCGTGGCCCTGGTGACGGGCGCCGGCCGCGGCATCGGCCGCGAGATCGCGGCCCGGCTGGCCGCGGCCGGCGCCGACGTGGCCGTCAACGACTTCGCCGACGACGAGGCTTGCGCCACGGTGGTGGGCGAGATCGAGGCGCTGGGCCGTCGCGCTTTGTGCGTGATGGCCGACGTGGGCGACGAGGAGGCCGTCAACGCCATGGTCGAGAGGGTCGAGCACGAGCTGGGCCCGCTCTCCATCGTCGTCAACAACGCCGGCATCACCCGTGACAATGTGGTCATGATGATGGCGGCCGAAGACTTCGACGCCGTCGTGCGTACGCATCTGCGCGGCACCTTCCTCGTCTCCAAAGCGGCGGCGCGGCGCATGTTCCGGCGCCGCCAAGGCTGCATCGTCAACATCTCTAGCGTGGTAGGACGCCGCGGCAACGCCGGCCAGGCCAACTACGCCGCCGCCAAGGCGGGCATCATCGGTCTCACCATGTCGCTGGCCAAGGAGCTCGGCGGCCGCGGCCTGCGCGTCAACGCGGTGGCGCCGGGCTACGTGGACACGCCCATGACACAGGCTCTTTCCGAGCCGACGAAGAAGGCCATCGTGGAGGCCACACCGCTGCAATCCATGGGCACACCCGAGGACGTCGCCAACGCGGTCGTGTTTCTCGCCTCACCCTTGGCAAGGTACATTACGGGATGCGTTCTGCCGGTGGACGGCGGACTGGGCATCTAGCCGGGTGCCCGGAGAAGGAGGCCGTGATCACCAGCACGCACGTTTGTCGTAAAGGGGGCCCCGAATGACCGACGCAGCCAGGCGTGTGGTCGTCACCGGGCTCGGCGTCGTGTCGTCCTTGGGCTGCACCAAAGACGAGTTCTGGCGCCGGCTGGTGGCCGGCGAGTCCGGCGTGGCCGAGATCACGCGCTTCGACCACTCCGGTCTGAGCGTGCACATCGCGGGCGAGGTCAAGCACTTCGACACGGACGCGTGGATGGACAAGCGCGCCGCGCGTCGCATGGACCTGTTCTCTCGCTACGCGGTCGCTGCGGCGCGCATGGCGCAGCAGGACTCGGGCCTGCAGGTCGCGCCCGAGTCGGCGCGCATCGGCGCCATAGTGGGCAGCGGCGTCGGCGGACTGGCCACCTTCCAGAACCAGATCGACGACATGCGCGCCAAGGGCCCCGACCGCATCAACCCGTTCTTCATCCCGATGATGATCCCCAACATGGCCGCCGCGCAGGTGTCGCTCGAGCTGGGCACCAAGGGTCCGCTGAGCGCCACCTGCACGGCNNTCTGCCTTGTCGGCGTGGGCGCCTTCGCCGCCATGCGCGCTCTTTCGACGCGCAACGACGCCCCGAGCGAGGCGTCGCGGCCCTTCGACGGCGAGCGCGACGGCTTTGTGATGGGCGAGGGCGCCGCGGTGCTCGTGCTCGAGGAGCTCGAGCACGCCCTGGCCCGCGGCGCCCACATCTACGCCGAGGTGGCTGGCTACGGCATGAGCTCGGACTCGTTCCACATGACACTGCCCGACGAAAGCGGCGAGCCGCAGGCACACGCCATCACGCAAGCTCTCGACGAAGCCGGGCTGAGCCCGGCCGACGTCGACTACATCAACGCGCACGGCACCTCGACGGTGCCCGGCGACCGCTCCGAGACCAAGGCTATCAAGGTCGCCTTGGGCGAGCACGCTCGCACTGTCGCCATCTCGTCCACCAAGTCGATGATCGGCCACTGCCTGGGCGCCTCGGGCGCCATCGNNGTCCCCAACGTGGCGCGCAAGGCTGACGTACGTGTGGCCGCCTCCAACTCCTTCGGCTTCGGCGGCCACGACGTGACGCTTCTCTTCCGCCGGTTCGAGTAGCTCGCTCTATGCCTGTCACGGTCGAGATCGAGCGCCGCAACGGCGGCGACCACAGCGGCCAGCCGGCTTGGCAATGCCCGCGCTGCCACGAGGGCGCCGACCCGCAAGCGGTCAAGGCCAACCTGCAGGTGTGCCCGCACTGCGGCCACCACCTGCGCGTGGGCGCCCGGGAACGCATCGCCCAACTGGCCGACCCGGGCTCCTTCGTCGAGTTGTGGATGAGCCTGCGCACCCTCGACCCGCTGAGCTTCACCGACCTGGAGACGTACCCGGAGCGCGTGCGCGAGGCGCAGGCCAAGACAGGGCTGACGGAGGCGATCGTCGCCGGCACGGCCCAGATCGCCTCCGTGTCGTGTGTGCTCGCGGCCATGGACTTCGGCTTCATGGGCGGCAGCATGGGCAGCGTGGTGGGCGAGAAGCTCTGGCGCGCGGCCGAGCTGGCCGCCAAAGAGAGGCTGCCGCTGGTGTGCGTCTGCAGCTCCGGCGGCGCGCGCATGCAGGAGGGCATCCTGAGTCTCATGCAGATGGCCAAGACGAGCTGTGCCGTGGACATCGTCAACGAGGCGCGAGTGCCCTTCGTGGCCATCCTCGCCGACCCGTGCACCGGCGGCGTGGTGGCGAGCTTCGCCACCTTGGCCGACATCTGCATCGCCGAGCCCGGAGCGCTGCTCGCCTTCTCGGGGCCGCGCGTCATAGCCGAGACGACGCGCGAGACGCTGCCGCCCGACTTCGGCAGCGCCGAGCGCAATCTGGCTCTGGGCCACCTCGACGCAGTCGTGCCGCGCGCCGAGTTGCGTGAGCGCGTGGCCGGCTACCTCCGCTTGCTGGAAGGAGGTGGTGACGATGAGCGACGAACCGCGGGACGAGCACGAGGCCGAGGCGCGCGCCGGCTGGCTACGGCAGCGACTCGGAGAGTTGCGACGCTTGTCTCTCATGCCCGGCGTCCATTTGACCGAGGAGATCGAGAGGTTGCAGGGGCGCCTGAAGAGTCTTAGGCACGAGAGGCGGCGTCACGACACGTGGGTCACGGTCGAGATCGCGCGCCACAGAGACCGGCCGCGCACGCGTGATTACATCGGCTACCTCGTGGACGGCTTCGAGGAGCTCAAAGGCGACCGCTTGCGCGCCGACGACCGGGCCATCGTCGGCGGCCTGGGCTGGTTCCGCGGACGCGCGGTGCTGGTCGTCGGCCACCAGAAAGGCCGCACGCTCGACGAGCAGACCGAGCATAGCTTCGGCATGGCCAAGCCCGAGGGGTACCGCAAGGCGCAGCGGCTGTTCACGCTTGCCGAGCGTCACGGCTTGCCGGTGCTCACGTTCGTCGACACTCCCGGCGCCTATCCGGGCGTGGCGGCCGAGGAGGGCGGCCAGGCGCGCGCCATCGCTGAGACGATGCTCAAGATGGCGCGTCTCACGGTGCCCGTGGTGGCGACGGTCATCGGCGAGGGCGGCTCCGGAGGAGCTCTGGCCCTCGCCGTCGCCGACCGTGTGCTCATGCAGGAGAACGCGACCTACTCGGTGATCTCGCCGGAGGGCTGCGCCGCCATCCTCTGG
>PMKX01000171.1:6280-16426 GCA_003158705.1 Actinomycetota bacterium | reverse complement strand
CCGTGGTGGCCCTGGCGCTGGCCGGCGTGGCGTTCTTCTTCACGCGCCGGCGGCCGGAGGCGTCGCGCGTCGGTCTGTACTGCGTGGACGGCGCCCTGGTCAACCTGCCACCTACCTCGCCCGACGCCCTGGAACTCCGTGCGCTCGCCGCCGATGTGCGGCGGGCCTTCGAACCTGCTGAGGGTGACCTTGCCGGCGCTTGAGGCGGCTCTCCTGGAGGCGGTCGTCGCCCGCGCCTTGGGCAGCGGCGGTGACTTCGCCGAGGTCTTCGTCGAGGACAGCGTCGGGCTCGGCATGCGCCTCGAAGACGGCAAGGTCGAGCAGACCTCCGGCGGGCACGAGTATGGTGCGGCCGTGCGTCTCAACAGCGGCGACCGCACCTACTACGCGTACACCGACGAGGTAGACGAGGCCGGGCTGTTCGAGGCCGCCACCGCCGTGGCGGCTGGCCTGCGATCGGGCGCCGCCGGAGCCACGACCAAGCTTGGCGCGGAGCGCTCCGAGCCTGGCCGTCATCCCGTCCAGGTGCCGCCCGAGACGGTGCCCATCGTCCGCAAGAGAGATCTGCTGCATGCCGCCGACGACGTGGCGCGCGGCTCCAGCCCGCTCGTCGGCCAGGTCATCGCCGGCTACTCGGAAGGTCGCCAGCGGGTGCTCATCGCCAACTCGTTGGGCGATGTGGTGCGTGACGACCGCACGCGGGTGCGGTTCATCGTCACCGTCATCGCTCGCCGTGACGGCATCATCCAGACCGGCTATCAGACGATCGGCGGGAGCGCCGGCTTCGAGATCCTCGACGAGAAGGCAGTCACCGAGACGGCCGTCAAGGCGGCCGGCAAGGCGGTGATCATGCTCGACGCTCGACCGGCGCCCATGGGCGCCATGCCCGTCGTGCTCGCCAACGGCTTCGGCGGGACGCTCTTCCACGAGGCCTGCGGTCACGGGCTCGAGGCCGACGCCATCGCCAAGGGGGCGAGCATCTATGCCGGTCGCATGGGCGAGCTGGTGGCGGCACCCATCGTCAACGCCTACGACGACGGTTCGCTCGTCAACGGCTGGGGCTCGGCGGCCTTCGACGACGAGGGCGTGCCGACGCGCAAGACGATGGTCATCGAGGAAGGTCGTCTCTGCAGCTACCTCTACGATCGTCTGCGTGCCCGCAGCGCCGGCGCAGAGCCCACCGGCAACGGCCGGCGGCAGTCGTTTCGTCATGTGCCGTTGCCGCGCATGACCACCACCTGCATCGCACCGGGCGACGCCACTCCCGAAGCGATCATCGCGGCCACCGCGCACGGTTTCTACGCCAAGAGCCTGGCCGGTGGCCAGGTCGAGCCGGCCAGCGGCAACTTCGTCTTCGGTGTCTCGGAGGGCTATCTCATCGAGAAGGGCAAAGTCACCACACCGTTGCGCGGCGCCACGCTGGTGGGCAACGGCATCGACATCCTCAAGCAGATCGACATGATCGCTGCCGACTTCGACGTCAAGTCGGGTATCTGTGGCAAGGACGGCCAGGGCGTGCCGGTGGGCACAGGCCAGGCCACCCTGCGCATCCGGCAGATGACCGTGGGCGGCACCGGCTGATGTTCGACGTCGTCGACAAAGCGCTCGACCTTGCCCTGGCGCAGGGCGCCGACGAGGCGGAAGTCTATGCGTCCACCTCCACGTCGCGGCGCATCAAGGTCTACGGCGGCGAGGTCGAAGAGCTCACCGCCGCGCGGCACAAGGGTGTCGGCGTGCGCGTCGTCAGCGGCGGAGCCGCCGGCTATGCCTATAGTTCGGACACCGCGCCGTCGGCTCTCGAGACGACGGCGGCACGCGCCCTGGAGCATGCACGAGTGAGCGACCACGACCCGCATGTCGCCTTGGCGGACCCAGGTAGCGCTCCGCCGCAGCTCGACATCTTCGACGAGCGCCTCACACGCGCGACCGACGAGCAGAAGATCGACATCGCTTTGGCGCTGGAGCGAGCAGCTCTTGGGCACGACAAGCGCGTGAAGCTGGTCGAGGACACCATGTACGCCGACGACGACACCGAGGTCTTCCTGGCCAGCTCGAAGGGTGTGCGCGGCACGTACCGCGAGAACAGCTGCTTCCTGTTTGCCTATGTGTTGGCGGAGCAGGACGGCCAAGTCGACACCGGTCTCTCTTACTCGATCGGTCGCGATATCTCAGAGTTGCAGCCACAGGCCTGCGGCCGCGAGGCGGCGCAGCGGGCCTGCGACTTGCTGGGCGGCCGCCAATGCCCGTCGATGAAGGCCACCGTGGTGCTCGACCCCTTCGTGGCGGCGTCGTTCATCGGCGTGCTCAGCGCAGCGCTCACTGCCGATGCCGTGCAGAAGGGCCGTTCGCTCTTCGCCGCGCTGGAAGGCAAGGAGGTCGCCGGCGCCGGCGTCAACCTCTGCGACGACGGCCTGCGCCCGGACGGCCTCGCCAGCGCTCCCTTCGACGGTGAGGGCACGTCGTGCCGGCGCACGCCCCTCATCCAAGGCGGCGTCCTGACCGGCTTCCTCTACGACGTGTACACGGCGCGCAAGGCCGGCCGGCAGTCGACCGGCAACGGCTTGCGCTCCTCGTACCGCAGCATGCCGCAGGTGCGGCCCACCAACCTCATCGTCGAGGGGGCCGCGACGCCGCTCGCCGACGTGATCGCCGGCATCGAGCACGGCGTGCTGGTCTCCAGCGCCGTGGGCGTGCACTCGGGCGCCAATCCCGTCTCGGGCGAGTTCTCGGTGGGCATCAACGGGCGCCTCATCGAGGCCGGCCGGCTGTCGACGGCGGTGCGCGAGGTGACGCTGGCCGGCGACATCATCTCGATGCTCAAGGGCATCGTCGCTTTCGGCGACGATGCCCGCTGGATACCGGGCGGCAGCATCTTCACGCCGTCGATCGTCATCGAGGGCATGTCGATCGGCGGCGCCTAGCCTCCGCCGCCCCGCGGACCCCGCTATGGAGGATCACACGTGACCGAGCTCGGCGACCGGCTGCTCAAGGCCAGCTATCTGGAAGGCGACTTCGTGCTGCGATCGGGACGGCGCAGCCGCTTCTATCTCGACAAGTACTTGTTCGAGACGCAGCCGGACCTGTTGCGCGACATCGCCGGCGGCCTGGTCGCCAAGCTGCCTGCCCACGAGCCGTTCGACCTGTTGGCCGGCCCGGAGCTGGGCGCGGTCGCCTTGGTGGCCGCCGTGTCCCTGGCCTCGGGCAAGCCCTTCGTGATCGTGCGCAAGGCCGAGAAAGGTTACGGGACCAAGAAGGCCATGGAGGGCAGTGCCCAGGCGGGGCAGCGTGCCGTGGTCGTGGAGGACGTGGTGACCTCGGGAGGAGCCGCTCTGTCTGCCGTCGAGGTGCTGCGCGAAGCCGGTCTTTCGGTCGCGGCCCTGCTCTGTGTGGTCGATCGCGAGGAAGGCGGCCGCGCTGCCTTTGAGCAGGCCGGCGTCGCCTTCGACCCTCTGTTCACGGCCACCTCGCTGGGTATCAAGCCGCCGGTCTAGGAGACTTCGGCCTGCCGCCGTGGCCGGCGGCCCGCCTCTGTGGCCCCGGCGGCCGCGTCTACTTGAGGGTGAACGAGCTCACTGTCTTGGCCATCAGCGGCTGTAGCTGCGACCACTTGCCGACGGCGCTCTGAATGGTCAGCTGGTACTCTTTGTCGCCCTTGATCAGGAAGTACGTCGTCGCCTGCAGGTCCTGGCCGCCCGAGCTGTAGGTGTAGTCAAGCTGGAAGCCCGGCGTGCCGTTGACGGTCGTCGATGCAAGAGGGCTCAAGGTCGCGTTCTGCAGGCCGGCCTTTAGCGACGGTAGCAGGGCCTCGAGCTGGCCTTTGAGCTGCGGCACCTGTGCGGCGGGGATCGATTGCTTGAGCTGGTAGACGGCGATGAGCATGCCGTCGACGTACTTCTTCTCGGCGATGGTGCCCTTCTCGTCCAGGAACCCCATGTTGAAGACCGCGCTGGCGCCGGCCGGCCCCGATTGCGCACTAGCCCCGCTGTTCGGGCTGAAGCGCGGGTCGTACTGCAGGGAGAAGCCATACTGGCTGTTCGAGTAGGCCTGCAGACCAGTCTTCGTGCTCGCGCCGCAGCCGGCGAGCAGTACCAGTCCGAGGACGAGCGCCGCGACGAGCGCGAAGACCGGGACGACCACTTTGTACCTGCTCACTATGCCCTCCTCCGTTTGCGACTCTCCTTGACGACCCGCAGCTTCTGCAGTGTCAGGTCTTCGGGGCCGTGGACGTGCAACCTCCTGCGCGCCGCCTCTGCGAGGTAGGCGACCGTCTCGTCGGAGACCTCCTCGCCGGGCCCGAGCACAGGTATGCCCGGCGGGTAGGGGGTGACGATCTCGGCGCTGACGCGGCCGGCGCAGGCGGCCACCGGCAGCGCCTCCGAGGCGCCGAAGAACGCCTCACGCGGGGTCATCGCCTGGCGCGTGAACGCCGGCAGCTTGATGAGCAGGCCGGCACACGATTGGGCAGCCTGGCCGGCGTCGCGGTAGCGCGCCGCGTAGTCTCGCAGGGCAGCCACCAGGGTGCGCAGATCGTCCATCGAGTCCCCATAGGTGACGTTGAGGACGATGTTCAGGGGGTCGGCCGCCTCGACGGCGATGCTGTAGTCGTTGCGCAGGATGCTCTCCAGTGCGTAGCCGGAGTGTCCCAGGGAGCAGCCCGTGACCGTCAGGCGCGTGCGGTCGAACGAGTACACGCCCTCCTTCTGCAGGCACTCGTCGCCGACGCACCGCAGCCCGGCGATGTCGTCGATCTGCCCGCGAGCCCACTCGGCCAGCTCGACCGCCTGTGACCACAAGGCCTCGCCCTGGGTGGCCATCTGCGCCCGCGCCGCGTCGATCGAGGCGAGGATGGGCATCTGCGGACTGGTGCTCTGCGTCATCCTCACGATGCTCTCGAGCCGGTGCAGACTAAGGCGCTCGCCGCGCGCCAGCAGCACCGACGACTGCGTGACGCCGCTGATGAGCTTGTGCACGCTCGTGACGGCGGCGTCGGCGCCGGCCGACATGGCGTCTATGGGCAGCTTGCTGCAGAAGCGCAGGTGCGGCCCCCAGGCTTGATCGACGATGAGGGGCACGCCGGCCGCGTGAGTGGCGCCGGCCAGGTGCTCGAGGTCGGCGCCGAAGCCGTTGTAGGTGGGCGAGGTGACGAAGAAGGCCTTGGCGTCGGGTCGCGCCGCCAGCGCCGCCGCCGCTTTCTTGTTGCTGATGTTGAGCGGTATGCCCCATTCGGGATCGATCGCGGGCTCCACGTACTGCGGCATGGCGCCGGAGAAGATGAGTGCCGCGAGCAACGACTTGTGCGAGTTGCGTGGCACGATCACGTAGTCTTGCGGACCGGCCAGCGTGAGGACCAACGAGTGCACACCGCTGGTGGAGCCGTTGACCAGGAAGAAGCAGCGCTCGGCGCCCCACGCCGCTGCGGCCAGCGCCTCGGCGGCGCCCAGCAGCCCGGCCGATTCGCGCGTGTCCTCAACGCCGCCGGCCAAAGCCACGTCGACGTCGAGGAACGCGGCGCCCAGCACTTCCCGGGCGCCGTCGGAGGCGCCCTTGCCACGCTTGTGACCCGGCGTGTGGAAGGGCGTGTAGTCGCGCTCGCGATAGCGTCGCAGCGCGTCGAGCAGAGGGGTGCTCTCTTGCGTGTGGTCCACGGGCAGAGTCTACCAGCACACGCGAGGCGCGAGTGGTCGCAGCTTGCCGCTCCTGAGCGCGGTGGTAGACTTCTCGCGGGTTTGCAGGTCTTCCCCGACCGAGGAGCGCAGGACCATAACGCTTGACTCGAGGGCGAGAGTCCGCTTCGCGCCGAGCCCCACAGGTTCTTTGCACATCGGCTCGGCGCGCACGGCATTGCTCAACTACTTGTTCGCGCGCCATAGCGGCGGTGTCTTCGTGCTGCGCATCGAAGACACCGACGTGGCGCGCTCCGATGCCCGCTACGAGACCTCCATCCTCGACGACGTGGAGTGGCTGGGCCTCTCCTGGGACGAGGGTCCCGATCGTGGCGGCCCATGTGGTCCGTACCGACAGAGTGAGCGTCTGGCCGGCTACGCCGCGGCTGCCGAGGAGCTCGTGCGTACCGGCAGGGCCTACCGCTGCTTCTGCAGCGCGGCGCGGCTGGAGGAGCTGCGCGCCGCGCGTCTGGCGCAGGGCCTCATGCCGCTCTACGATCGCCGTTGCCTGGGATTGTCGCCGCAAGAAGTGGAGCGGCGGATGGCGGCCGGCGAGCCGGCCGCCATCCGCCTGCGCGTGCCCGACGGCGAGGTGCGTGTCAACGACCTCATCCTCGGTCCGGTCACCTTCAGCTCCGACGTCATCGGCGACTTCATCATCAGGCGCTCGGATGGCGGAGCGGCCTACAACTTCGCCGCCGCGCTCGACGATCGCGACATGGGCATCACGCACGTCATTCGCGGCGACGACCACCTCACCAACACGGCGCGCCAACTCATGCTGTTCGCCGCTCTCGAGAGCGCGCCGCCACGCTACGCGCATCACTCGCTCATTCTGGGACCTGATGGAGGCAAGCTCTCCAAGCGCCACGGCGCCACCGCCGTCGGGGACTTTCGCGAGCTCGGCTATCTGCCCCAGGCGATCACGAACTACCTGGCCTTGCTCTCCTGGTCGCACGGCGACGAGGAGGTCATGCCTCTAGCGCGCCTGGTGGCCGAGTTCGATCTCGCCGGTCTAGCGTCCAGCCCGGCCGTGTTCGACCAAGCCAAGCTGGACTGGCTCGACCACCAGCACATACTCGCTCTGGACCCGGGCGAGCATGAGCGGCGTTTTGCCGCGCGACTGCCTGCGGGCACGCCGCCGCAGGCCGCGAAGGCTCTGGCGGCGGCATTCCAGCCTTCGTTGGTCGCCTATGGCCAGGCCGAGCAGGTGGCGGCACCGGTGCTCGAGCGGCCGGTCCTGGACGCCGGAGTGCAGCCGGCGTTGGCCCCGGCCGCTCCCTGGCTGCGCGGCTTTGGCGACCTGCGCGCCGGCGCTCCCGAGTGGCTCACCGCTGAGGCGGCGCGAGACGTGCTGGCCGCGTACCGGCGGCTTGGCGCCGAGGTCGGCGTCAAGCCGCGCGAGCTGCTCATGCCCTTGCGTCTGGCGCTCACCGGCTGCGAGCATGGGCCCGAGCTGCACTACGTGCTGGCCGCGCTGGACCGGCACGAGGCCCTGGAGCGTGTCGCCGCGGCTGTGGCGCTCGCCGCCACAGCACAGTCCGAGGAAGGAGCGCCGTGATCCGCCTGTACAACTCGCTGACGCAAGGCAAAGAGGAGCTCGTCCCCCGCGAGGAGGGCAAGGTCGGCATCTACGTCTGCGGTCCCACGGTCTACAACCTTATCCACGTCGGCAACGCGCGACCCTACCTGATCTTCGCGGTCCTGCGCAGCTGGCTGCGGCACCGGGGCTTCTCGGTGACCCTGGTCGAGAACATCACCGACATTGACGACAAGATCATCAACAGGGCCAACGCCGAGGGTTGCAGCCCCACGGAGGTGGCTGCTGAGTACACGGCCGCCTACCTCCAAGACACGGGGCGCCTGGGCGTTCCGCGCCCCGATCTGGAGCCGAAGGCGACCGAGACCATCCCCGAGATCATCGACCTCGTCTGCCAGCTCATCGCCAAGGGTCACGCCTACGAGGCGCAGGGCAGTGTGTACTTCCGCGTGCGCAGCTTTGCGGAGTACGGCAAGCTCTCCGGACAGCGCATCGAGGAGCTCGAGGAAGGCGTCCGCGTGGAGGCCGAGCCGGGCAAGCAAGACCCGCTCGACTTTGCCGTCTGGAAGGCAGCCAAGCCCGGTGAGCCGGCATGGGAAAGCCCCTGGGGCATGGGCCGCCCCGGCTGGCACATCGANNGTGCTCGGCCATGGGTCTGCGCTATCTGGGCGCCGGCTTCGATATCCACGGCGGCGGTCGCGACCTCATCTTCCCGCACCACGAGAACGAGGTCGCTCAGTCCGAAGCCGCCGGTCTGCCGTTCGCTCGGCTCTGGATGCACAACGGCATGATCCGCACCGCAGGAGCAAAGATGGCCAAGTCGGTGGGCAACATCTTCCTGCTGCGCGAGGTGCTGGACGTGTACCCGGCGCCGGTGGTGCTCTCGTACTTCCTCACGACGCACTACCGCAGCCCGCTCGAGTTCTCGCTCGAGAAGCTGGACGAAGCCAAGACGGCCTACCAGCGTCTGGTCGATGCCGTCGGCACCGCCCAGTTCAGGGTCGAGTCAGCGGCCTCGGCGTCCGCCGTGGGCGCGTGTGCCCGCTTGGCCGCTGCCGTCGAGCGGGCCCGGTCGGCCTTCGCCGAGCGCATGGACGACGACCTGAACACGGCCGGCGCCATCGGCGAGCTCTTTGCCCTGGTGGGCGACATGCACCGGCATCTGGAGGCCGTCGATGCCGGTGCGGAGCCCCTTGATCCCGACGGCGTGGCCGCAGTCGCTGACACTCTGCGCAGCTGCTGCGAGCTGTTGTTGATCGGTCTGCCTGCGCATGCGGGTGCCGGTACCACGACGCCGGGTGCCACGGCGAGCCCACAGACCGACGTGACCCAGCCTGTCGCGGGGCAGCTCGCCGAAGAAGGGCGCTGGGACGAGGTAGAGCACGTCTACGCGCAGCGTCTGGCGGCCGACGACCCCTCGTGCGCCTGTGTGTTGCGCGACCACTATCGGGCCGAGAAGCGCTGGGCCGAGGCGGACCGGATGCGTGACGAGCTTCAGGCGGCCGGTTTCGAGGTGCGCGACACCAAGCAAGGCACGCACGTTGTGCGCACGAGGTAGCGCGGCCTAGTGCAAGGGATGGTGTAGGGCCATGGAGTGGATCTACGGCCGACAAGTGGCCCGCCTGGCGCTGGCGCCCGGCGCTCGCCGGCGAGTCCAGCGCCTGGCGGCGACAGCGCCGGCTCTGGCGGCGATCGGCCGCCGGCCGCCCACGGGCGTGCCGGTCGAGGTCGTGAGCGCTCCCGAGCTCGACCGGCTCACCGGCACACACGACCACCAAGGAGTGGCCGCGCAGGTCGAGAGCTACCCCTACGCCAACGCCCGTGAGATGGCTGCGGCCGACCTGCTGGTCGTGCTCGACGAGGTCAGCGATCCGCGCAATCTGGGCGCCGTGGCGCGCAGCGCCCTGGCCAGCGGCGCGCACGGCTTGGTGCTGCCCAAGCGCCGCTCGGCAGGTGTGACGCCGGCTGCCGTGAAGGCCTCGGCCGGCGCCACGGAGCACCTGCCCATCGCTCACGTAAGCAACATCGCCGCGTATCTCAAGGAACTCCAGAACGCCGGCTTCTGGGTCTACGGCGCCGCCGGCGATGCTGCCCGCTCCTACCTTGATCTGGACTACGCAGGCAAGGTGGCCTTGGTGCTCGGCTCCGAGGGCCGCGGTCTGCGGCCGCTGGTGGCACGCACCTGCGATGTGCTGGCGTCGATCCCCATGGCGGGCGCGGTCGAGAGCCTGAACGTGAGCGTGGCGGCGGCGCTGCTCCTCTTCGAGGCGCGCCGCCAGCGGGGGGCGTCGTGACGTCCACGCTCTACATCGTGGACGGCTACAACGTGCTGCACGTGCTCTTCCCGGGAGCGGACCGCGACGAGATCTTCGCTCGCCGCGACTGGCTGGCCGAACACTTGGCCAGTTTGGCCGCCACCCGCGATGCCGGCGTCTTGCTGGTGTTTGACGCGCACGGCAAGCGCCGCACAGAGTGCACTCCCCTCAAGGGCACCAATGTGGAGGTCTGCTTCGCCGGCGGGCGCTTCTCGGCCGACACCCTCATCGCGCGTCGTATCGCCGAGCAGCCTGCCGACGTCGCCGTGGTGGTCGTGTCGGCCGACCAGGAGGTCCAGCGTGCGGCTTCGCGGGCCGGCGTGAGCCGCATGACCCCCCGCGAGCTCGGTCTGGACCTGCGCGAGGCTACTCAGGGGGTTGATTATTCCTCTCAGGCCAGTAGAATGCCCTCAACGCTTGAGGATAAAGTTGACCCTGAGACTTTGCGCAAGCTCGAAGAGCTGAGGATGGACCCAGAGTAGTTCGTCCTTTGCAGGAGTTATCTGGGAGGTGGGGGGATGAAGCCGACGCGTCGAGCCGAGTCGAGCCGGACCACCAGCCAGTCCCACAACCCTCAGCTGTTCTCTGAGAGTTCTGACATCGCCCTCGTCAACGCCTATCGCCGCGG
>PMKX01000171.1:0-6239 GCA_003158705.1 Actinomycetota bacterium | reverse complement strand
ACCGCCATCAAGACGGCCACGCGGCAGAAGCATGTGCCTCTGAACGGCTACTTGTCGTTTAGCCAGACACCGGGCGACGGCGCCGACGACAGCGACTGCTCGCTGGCCGACGTGCTGCCCGGTCCCACGGCGCACGACCCCGTCAATCAGGTGATCTCTTCCGAAGAGGTCGAGAGCCTCACCGCCTGTCTCACTCGGCTGCTCTCCAACCTGGAGAGCCGCGTGCTGGGGCTGTACATGCAGGGCTTGAGCTACGAGCGCATCGCCAACTCGCTGGGCTGCGACTGCAAGACGGTCGACAATGCTCTGCAGCGCATCAAGCGCAAGGTAGACCTGCACCTCGAGAGCCGCAAGGTCCTGCTCTAGCCTCCAGACGGAACGCGGCGAGCCGAGGCTCGCCGCGTTGATCAGGTGTCTTCTACGGCCCTCTGCGGGCCAGCCGGCTAGTAGGTCATCAAGCTCACGTCATGGCCCTGCTGCTGCACGAGGAGCTTGAAGTCGTGTGGGTTGGCGGCCGCTTGAGCGGCGTCGCTCAAGGTGATGAGGCCGTCTTCGTACAGCTTGAGCAACGCTTGGTCGAACGTCTGCATGCCGTAGAAGTCGCCCTCCTTGATGGCGTCGTGGATCAAGGGCGCCTGGTCGGGGTCAAGGATGAAGTCGCGCACGCGGTTGGTCGTGATCATCACCTCCACGGCCGGCACACGGCCCTTGCCGTCGGCCATGGGAAGCAGGCGCTGCGAGATGATGGCCTTCAACGTGCCGGCCAGCATGATGCGCACTTGCTTCTGCTGGTGGAGGGGGAAGAAGTCGATGATGCGGTTGATGGTCTCGGTAGCGTCGATGGTATGCAGCGTGCTCATCACGAAGTGCCCTGTCTGGGCGGCCGTGAGGGCGGCCGAGACGGTCTCCACGTCGCGCATCTCCCCGATCAGGATGTCGTCGGGGTCCTGGCGCAGAACGTACTTGAGAGCCGACACGTAGCTGTCGGTGTCCAAGCCGATCTCGCGTTGGTTGATGATCGACTTCTTGTCCTTATGCAGCACCTCGATGGGATCTTCGACCGTGATGATGTGGCGGCGCATGGTCTCGTTGATGTGGTCTATCATCGCCGCCAAGGTGGTGGTCTTGCCCGAGCCCGTGGTGCCGGTGACGAGCACCAGGCCGCGAGGCTCCAGCGCTATCCGGCGGATCACATCAGGCAGGCGCAGCTCCTCAAAGGAGGGCATCGTGGTCGCCACCTGACGCATGGCGATGCTGATGCTACCGCGCTGACGGAAGACGTTGACGCGGAAGCGGCCCTGGTTGGGGAGCGAGTAGGCAAAGTCGATCTCGTTGTGCTCCGAGAAGCGCCGGATCTGCTTGTCCGTCATGATCGAGGCGGCCGCGTCCTTGGTGTCGTCGGGCATCATCGGCGGGTAATCGAGCATGATGAGTTCGCCGTCCACACGGATCACGGGCGGACTGCCGGCCTTGATGTGCAGGTCGGAAGCGTTGCGAGAGGCTAGCTCAGTCAGTAGCTCGTCGATGGAGTTCACGCGCGTCCTCTTCTTGGGTCGGATGCCTGGCCTCAATCCTCAGTAATCGGCCAAATCGCGCAAATACTTACCCCTGAGAGCGTCGCCGTGCGTGTGTCTGGCCTGTAGGGACGCTCGGCGCACGCAGGCGCTACAGAAGACAAAGAGGGCGGGCGCCGGTACCGGCGCCCGCCCTCGACAGCGTTTGGCCCGCAGGCTTTGGGCGAAAGCCTGCTAGAGGCGGCCGCCGATCCAGGCGCCGCTGATGGAGCAGTAGGAGACCACGGCGCCGGTGTGCGGGGCCGCGATCATGGAGCCGCCACCGACGTAGATGCCCACGTGGTAGCTGTAGGACGCATCGCCGAAGAAGACCATGTCGCCGGGCATGAGCGAGCCGAGCGACACGGGCTGGCTCATGTGCTGCTGGTCGGTGGCGCCGTGAGGCAGGCTGATGCCGATCTTGCCGTAGCAGTACATGACGAGGCCGGAGCAGTCGAAGCCGCTCGGGCTGGCGCCGCCCCAGACGTAGGGGACGCCGAGGAACTGGAGAGCGTCGCGCACTACTCCGACCTGGGCCGCCGTGCCGTTGATCGTGCCGATCTGCGCCAGCGCGGCGCGCCCGAGCCGGCCGGCCGCCAGCGACGCGCTCCGGGCGCGCTCGTTGAGGATCGTCTTGATGCGGCCGTTCAGTCCGCTCAGGATGGCCTGCCGTTCGGCCAGCTGATCTTCGATCGTCACCCGCTGCGTGTCGATCTGCTGCTGGACGGCCATCGCCTGCTCGCGCTTTGCCGCGACCGACGCCTGCAGCGCGTCGACCTGGCCGACCGTGGCGAGAAAGCCGTCGCGCAGCTGGTGGTCCTGCTGGCTCACGCGCTGGAAGAGCTCGATGCGCGCGGCGGCGTTGG
This sequence comes from Actinomycetota bacterium, assembly GCA_003158705.1. Lineage (GTDB taxonomy): Bacteria > Actinomycetota > Thermoleophilia > UBA2241 > UBA2241 > FEN-672. The sequence goes on along the minus strand of PMKX01000171.1, from coordinate 3,820 downwards.
TGAGGCTGCCGCCGGTCAGCAGCTCGTCGAGCAGGCCGTAGTCGCCGAGCTTGTACATCCAGGCGAGGTGCGAGCCGAGAACGGCCTGCTGCTGGCCGAGGTCGGTCTGGCTCTGGGCGAGCTGCAACCTGATCTGGCCGAGCTGGGCCTCGATGGTGGTGAGCTGCGACTGTGCTCCGTCCCAGGCTTCCACGACGACCTCGAGGCGATTGTCGATCGCGGCGACCTGTTTTTGCACCTTGTCGGCGGCCTTGCGCAGTCCGGCGAGGCTCGTGTGGTGCCTGGTGGCGACGATCACCGTGGGGCTCGCGGCGGCGCGTGCCGCGCCGAGACCGGCAAGGCAGGCCAGGAACGTGCAGACCAGCAGGGCGGCGGGGATCAACCGTCGCCGGACGCGGTCGCGGCCGTGGGCGCGTGTGTCGTTCGGTGCGATCATGAGCTGTCTCACAAGGTCTCTATCGGCCGCCCGGCCCGCGTCTTGACTGCCCCGGGCTCACCAGCGGCGGCGCGCAGTGGCGCGGGGGAGCGCCCCGAGCCTTTACAGGGTCGGGGCGGGGCAGGTATACTGCCATCCCCACTTGGGGAATCGCCAGGTGGGCAACGTCGCGGGGTGGAGCAGTCCGGTAGCTCGTCGGGCTCATAACCCGAAGGTCGCAGGTTCGAATCCTGCCCCCGCTACCAAAAGCCTTCCGGGGCGCCCGTTCGGGCGCCCTATTTTTTTGTGTCGGCGCCGTTCTCGCGCCGGCGGAGTAACGTACACTTCTGACACCGGCGATGGCCCCGCAAGGCGGCAAGGAGAAACGTCATGGTGACGACCCTGATCGTCAACGGCAGTCCTTACGGCAGCGAACTGCCCTACAACGCGCTGCGTCTGGCCAGCGCGCTGCTCGTGAAGGAGCACTGGGTCGAGCTGTTCTTCCTGGGCGACGGCGTGCACACCGCGCGCAGCGGCCAGGATCCGCGTGGCGCGCACGCCTCGCTCGAGGACATGCTGAAAGAGCTGATCGGCAACGGCGCTGTCGTGACGCTCTGCGGGACCTGCTGTCAGGTTCGCGGGGTCACAGCCGACGACATCGTCGACGGCGCCCGTCTCGGTACGATCCACGACCTCGCCGACCTCGTCGCGCGCAGCNNCGATCGGGTCGTGTCGTTCTAGACGTCGCGAGCGCGCCGGTGGACCCGACAGGCGAGGGGCCGCTCCCCAGCCGACTTGTCGGCGCCCTGCGCCGGCGAGCGGCCGACCACGTCGCCGCCGGCGCCCTGCTGCGGCCCGGCGAGCGGGCGCTCCTCATGCTGTCCGGCGGCGCCGACTCGATGGCTCTGCTCGACATCGTGCGCGCCGTCGACGCGCGGCTGGGCCTGGGGCTCGAGCTCGCCGCCCTGCACGTCGACTACGCCACGCGCGGCGCGGCCTCGACGCGCGACAGACAGATCGTCGAGGACGCCTGCCGCGCTCTGGCCGTGCCGCTGCGTGTGGTGCGCCTCGCGCGCAAGCCGGCCGCCGCCGGGTTCCAGGAGCGCGCCAGGCGGATCCGCTATGACGCCGCGCGCGCGGTCGTGGCGCGCGGCGCGGCCGACGTCGTGGTCACCGCCCATAACCGCGACGACCAGGCCGAGACCGTGCTCTACCGTCTCGTCAAGTACGCTGCGCCGTCGTCGCTGCGCGCCATGCGGCCGCGCGAGGGCGACCTCGCCCGGCCGCTGCTCTGTCTGGGGGCTGCCGAGCTGCGCGCCTACTGTCGCGACCTGCGCATCGTCTACGGGCACGACGAGAGCAACGACACGGTNNGTGCTCGCGGCGATCAACCCGCGCGTCGCCGAGACGCTCGCCGACGCGGCGGCGCTGGCCGACGAGGAGCACGCCGTGCTCGCCGTAGCGGTCGACGAGGCCTGGGCCCGGGTCGCCCGGCCGGTCGCCGGTGCGCCCAGCGACTCCTCGTGGTCGCCCGGCGACCCGCCGTGGGCGCTCGACGTGACCGCGCTGGGCGCCGAGACGCCGGCCCTGCGAGCGCTCTGTCTGCGCCGTCTGGCGCGCGCCGCCCTGGGTGACGAGGCGCTTGTCGGGCGCCGCCTCACCCAGGGCCTGGCACAGCTCGCGGCCGGCACGGCCGGCTCGCGGTCGGTCAGCCTGGGCGGCGGGTACGAGGCGGTGCGCGAGTACGACCGTCTCATGGTGCGGCCGCGGGCGGCCGCGCACGCCTGCCCGCCGGCCGTTCTGGCGCCCGGATCGGCGACCGTCTTTTGCGGTCGGCGCTTCAGCGCCGAGCTCATCGCCGGCGCCTCGTTCGAACGAACGGCCGCCGAGGCCTGGCTGGGCGTCGCGCGGCCCGACCGGCAGATCGTCCTGCGACACCCGCGACGGGGCGATCGCCTGCGGCCGTTCGGCATGACCGCCGACGTGCTGCTGAGCGACCTGTTCGCGGCGAGCCGGGTGCCGCGCGCCCGGCGGCCGCGAGCCGTGGTGGCCGAACTGGACGGTCGTGTTGCCTGGGTGTGTCCGGGGCGCAGCTCCGAATGGTTCCGGGTGACCTCGGGGACACCGTATACTCTGCATATCTTCGAAGAGGCGACGGAGGCGACGTGACCGACCCCATCGGCGACACCCTGGTAGGCCGTGACGAGCTGATGGCCAAGATCACCGAGCTCGGCGCCCGCATTTCGATCGACTACGAAGGCAAGGATCTCGTGCTCGTCGGCGTGCTCAAGGGCGCCGTGTTCTTTCTGGCCGACCTGGCCCGCACTCTCACCGTGCCCTGCGCCATCGACTTCATGGCGGTCACCAGCTACGGCTCGGCCACCGATTCGTCGGGAGTGGTGCGCATCCTCAAAGACCTCGACCATCCCATCGAGGGACGCGACATCCTGATCGTCGAGGACATAATCGACTCGGGCCTCACCCTGAGCTACCTGCTCAAGAACCTGCGCTCGCGCAAGCCGGCCTCGCTCGAGGTCTGCGCCCTGCTCACCAAGCCCGAGCGCCGGCGCATCAACCTGGAGTGCCGCTACATCGGCTTCGAGATCCCCAATGTGTTCGTCGTCGGCTACGGGCTCGACTGGGACGAGCGATATCGTACTCTCGACCATGTAGCGGGTGTCCGAGCCGCGGCGATCGCCGAGCTCACGGGAGCCTGAGGGTTCTTTGCCCTAGCCTCANNCCCCTCGTCGAGAGAGATGGCGTGAGCAGATTCATTCGGAGTGCGTTCTTTCCCATCCTCGTCGTCATCGTTCTGGCGATCGTGGTGCAGATGGTGCTGCACACGACGAGCACCTCGAAGGGGACTCCCAAACCGGTCTACGCGGGCGCCACCTCGGTCGCCGGCGTGTCGGCTACCGAGCCGCTGTCACAGCTCACCACCGACCTCGCCGCCGGCAGCGTGCGCAGCGTCGTGGCCGACCCCCAGACGCTCGCGGCCAAGGTCACGACGGGCGCAAAGACCGATCCCCTGGTGTCGTCGGCGAGCGCCGCCGGCGCCTCGCCGTCGCCCTCGGCGTCGCCGGGCGCGGCGTCGTCTACGACCACCGGCGCGAGCGCCGCGGCGACTCCCGCCAACCCGAGCTACGGCGTCGTCTTCGCCGACCCCACGTCGTTCGCGCAGCTCCTGGCCAAGTACAAGGTCACGTCGGTCCTGGGCTCCGTGCCGACGACCAGCAGCCCCCAGAGCTTCGTCAACGACCTGCAGAACGGGCGCGTCAAGTCGGTCGTCATGAACACCAAAGACCTCACGCTCCAGGTGACCCTGGGCGACAAGACCACGTACAAGGTCTCCTATCCCGACACCACCACCACCACTCAGCTCATCGACCAGTTCAACGTGCAGCT
>PMKX01000118.1 GCA_003158705.1 Actinomycetota bacterium | reverse complement strand
AAGAGCGACGGCAGCCTCTGGGCCTGGGGCTACAACGGCAAGGGGCAGCTCGGCCTCGGGGACACGACCAACCGTACGAGCCCGACCCGGGTGGGCACCGACAGCAATTGGATGGCGGTGGCTTGCGGCGGTGCCTACACCGTGGCCGTGAAGAGCGACGGCAGCCTCTGGGCTTGGGGCAGGAACGGCTCCGGCCAGCTCGGCCTGGGCGACACCACGGAGCGAGACAGCCCTGCGCGGGTGGGAACTGACAACAACTGGGCGGCGGTGGCCTGCGGCTCTGGCCACACCGTGGCCCTCAAGAGCGACGGCAGCCTCTGGGCCTGGGGCGCCAACGACTACGGTGAGCTCGGCCTCGGCATCACGACGCAGCGCACGATCCCGGCTCGGGTGGGCACCGACAATAACTGGGTGACGGTGGCCGGCGGTGGCGAACACACCTTGGCGCTCAAGAGCGACGGCAGTCTCTGGGCCTGGGGCCGCAACAACTACGGCCAGCTCGGCATGGGAGACACGACGCAGCGCACGAGCCCGACCCGGGTGGGTACCGACAGCAACTGGACGGCGGTAGCTGGTGGCACGTGGTACAGCGTCGCCTTCAAGAGCGACGGCAGCCTCTGGGCCTGGGGCGACAACACGTACGGCCAGCTCGGCCTGGGCACGTCCGACGTGTCCGTGCATCCCACCCCGACGGCCGTGCCGCCCGAGGTCAGCTCCCTGACCTCAGCGACACATCCCGATCAGGCGCTCTACTACAGCAACAGCGCCCCCGCTCTCAGCTGGGCGGGCAGCGACGTGACCGCGGTGGCGGGCTACTCCTACATGCTCGACCAAACGGCCGGCACGGTGCCCGCGACGACGATCGACAGCATGTGGCCAAGCCCGACGACGAGCACCTCGTTCACGGGTCTGGCCGACGGCGTCTGGTACTTCCACCTACGCGTCTGCAACCAGGTGGGCATCTGGAGCGCGACCACAACCTACACGATCGGCATCGACACCATCGCGCCGGTCACGACCGACAACAGCGACGACCTGACTCACACGAGCTTCAACCTGGTGCTGACGCCGAAGGACATGACGTCGGGTGTGGCCGGCACCAAGTACCGCGTCGACAGCGGCCCCTGGCGGTCGGGTAGAAACGTGCAGCTCAGTGGCGCCGGGCTCCGGCACCGGCGGGCCGGTCTCGCCGCCGGCAGCCACACTATCCAGTACTACTCGACCGACAAGGCCGGCAACATCGAGTCCGTCAAGAGCTGCCAGGTGATCCTGGGCTAGGAGCTCGTGGGCGGCGCGGGCGGCGCTTCGGAGCCGCCCGTGCCGCCCACGTCCATGACCGCGACCAGCAGGTGTGTCTCGTCGCCTCTCAATTCGAGGCGCCACTCGATGGCGCACAGGTGGCTCAGAAAGACGCGATCGTGGCTCACCAGGAGCAAGGCACACGGCGTCGGCACCAGGGCCGCCTGGAGGCTCTCGATGGCGGGCAGATCGAGATGGTTCGTCGGCTCGTCCATGACGACGAGGTACGGCTCGCGCAGCACGCCCCTGGCGAGCATGAGCTTGCGCGTCTCCCCGGGACTGGGCTGGCGGCTCCCGAGCACGTGCTCGGGACGCGAACCCAGTCGGCTGACGACTGTGAGCAGTCGGCCCAGCGTGACGTCGTCACTCGCTTTGATGTCCTCGAGCAAAGACGTGCACTCCTCGGCGGAGACCTCTTGCGGGACGTAGACGACGCGCTCCGGTGGCAGCGAGAGCTCGCTGAGGACCCGGCGCAGAAGCGTCGTCTTGCCGGCTCCGTTGGGCCCGGTGAGGGCGACTCTGTCGCACGGGCCGAGTGAGAGGCGAGGATGGATGAGCCGCCGGGCCGCGCCGACGGGCAAAGAGCCGGCGGGAAGGCTGACGAGCGTCTTGCGCGGGGAGCGCGCGGCGGAGATCCAGATGCCCGCGCGCTCGACCTTGTCGCCAGGCATCGCCGCCAGCCGCTCACGTGCGCGCTGCAGCCGGCCGTCGAGCTGGGCCAGAAGACGGCCGGCCTGGCCGTCTTTGCCGCCGACGATGGCCGCTCCTATGCGGGCGCGGCCGTCGCTGTCGTGACGGGCCAGGCCTCTCGCCGAGCGCTTCGCCTTCGCCTGGTCTGCCTGAGAGCGTCGTGATACTTGGACGCGCCGCAGTCGCTTGAGCTCGGTGGCGGCCTGCTCGCGCTCTTGGCGGGCAGCCTCCTTCTCCTGTTCCCGTTGCCGGCTTGCGGCGGAGTAGCCTCCGGGCCGCAGGATCGCCGCGCCCTCCTCGAGGAAGAGGCATCGGCGGCACAGTCCGTCGAGAAGCGCGCGATCGTGGCTGACAAGGATGCCCACGCCGGCGAAGCTCCGCAACGCCTCCTCGATCTGAGTGCGGGCCTCCTCATCGAGATGGTTGGTCGGCTCGTCGANNTGCGCGCTTGCGCTCGCCGTGGCTCAGCGACTGCCAGCGTGTGGCCCAGTCAGCGCCGATGCCGAGGCGACGGCGCAGGATGCTCGCCTCGGCAGAGCGGTCGTCGGCCAGCTCCTCGAGGCGGTCGGGAGCCGCGTCGGTGCGCTGCGGGCAGTAGAGGGCCACTGCGATGCCTCGCACCGTGCCCGCGACAGGCGCGAGGAGGCCGGTGGCCAGCTGCAGCACGGTGCTCTTGCCGATG
>PMKX01000001.1:237-17716 GCA_003158705.1 Actinomycetota bacterium | reverse complement strand
ACGAGAGAGTCAAGTGCATCTACCTCGACCCGCCATACAACACGTCCGAGGAGACTTTCGTCTACAAGAACAGCTACCAGCACTCATCCTGGCTAGCAATGATGGCCGACCGCGCTGGTGCTACTGGCAGGGTGTTGGCGGACGACGGGGTTCTCATGGTCACCATCGATGACGAAGAGGCCTATCGACTGAAGATGTTGTTGGACGCCGAGATTGGCTCCGACCGGTACATCGGAACGGTGGTGATTCAGAGCAATCCCCGTGGTCGAGGCATCAACAGCCACTTTGCCACGTGCCACGAGTACTGCCTGTGCTACGCCCACGACCCCGCCCTCACGAGCATCGTTGACTCTCCTCTCACGGAAGCACAGGCGGATGGCTACAGGCACGGCGTTGGGGATTCGAAGTACCGCCTGCTGCCTTTCCGCAGGAGTGGCGGTCTCTCCACACCCGATGATCGCCCCAACTCAGAGTTCGCGATCTTCTACTCGCCCTCTGCGGGCGTGATCGTTGGCATTGGCGGCCAACGGCTGGCTGCCTACCCAGCCGAGTACCAAACGGACTCTGTCTACATCCACTACGACGGCGCAGTTGAGGGAATCACTCTCCAAGAGTTCCAGCAGCGGGCCCCCGCCGATACCGTATCGATAATGCCCGTCGACTCAGCAGGCCAACGACGCGTGTGGCGGTGGTCTGATCGGGAGAAGATCCTGCGTTCCGTCGTGGACGGGGATTTCGTCGTTCAGGAGGCCGCAGGGAAGCACTCAGTCCAACTCAAGGACTACATCAAGGAAGGCAGGAAGCCGAGAACCATCTGGGATGATTCTCGCTACGACTCCTCCTCTCACGGCACCAATCTCCTCAAGGACATGCTGGGTTCGCGGCGGAGTTTCGGGTATCCGAAATCGATGTGGTCCACTCGTGACGCTCTTCACGCTGTGGTGGGGGATGACGAGGAGGCCATTGTCATGGACCTTTTCGGTGGCTCGGGAACCACTGCTCACGCCGTGATTGACCTGAATCGCACGGACGGTGGCCATCGACAATACGTGCTCGCGGAAGCCGAGAGCTACTTCGATGACGTGCTTCTCCCGCGAGTGCTAAAGGCCATCTACTCCGCTACCTGGCGAGACGGGAAGCCTGAAGGGTCTAGGTCTCACCTTTCACATGCCCTTAAGTACGTTGGCCTCGAATCCTACGAAGATGCCCTCAACAACCTCACCCTTCGCCGAGATGCGAGCCAAGACCAACTCCTCTCCGAACACTCGGAGCTGCGCGAAGACTACATGCTGCGCTACGCGCTGGATGTCGAGAGTGAAGGCAGCGCGTCGCTGCTCGACCTCAAGCAGTTCGAGGATCCGTTCGGCTACACGCTGCAGGTGGGACAGGGTTCAGTCGGCGAGACACAACCGGTGGCGGTCGACCTCGTCGAGACCTTCAACTACCTGCTCGGTTTGCGAGTGAAGCACGTCGACAGCATCCGCGGGTTCAAGGTGGTCGAGGGCGCGAGCCCGCAGGGCGAGCGCGTCCTCGTGATCTGGCGCAACACGCGCGAGAAGTCCAACGCCGATCTCGATGAGTTCTTCGAGAAGCAGGGCTACAACACGCGCGACACCGAGTTCGACGTCATCTACGTCAACGGCGACAACAACCTCGAGAACTTGCGTCGGCCAGATGAGACCTGGAAGGTGCGGCTCATCGAAGACGACTTCAAGCGGCTCATGTTCGACGTGGAGGATGTCTGATGCCGCCGGTCCCCTACCACGAGGGCAAGTTCCCACCCGATCTGGACTGGGCGTCGCTGGTTCCGTTCATCGGACCGGCGTCGGCGGCCATTGCGAGGTATGACGGGATCCTGACGGCGATTCCCAACCCGGCTCTGCTGCTGTCGCCGCTCACGACCCAGGAGGCCGTGCTCTCGTCACGCATCGAAGGCACCCAGGCGACCATGGGCGAGGTGCTGGAGTTCGAGGCGGGCCAGGTACCGGCTACCCCGGAGCGGCGCGACGACATCCACGAAGTGCTGAACTACCGCCGCGCGATGTTTGCGGCGACTCAAGCCCTTGTGAGGCTTCCGCTCTCGGGCCGAGTGATACGAGACGCGCACGCCGTGCTGCTCGAAGGGGTGCGCGGGCAGAACAAGGCGCCGGGTGAGTTCAGGCGCACGCAGGTCTGGATCGGCCCTCCTGGCTGCATGCCCGAGACGTGTCACTTCATGCCGATCAGTCCTGAGAAGCTGCCCGACGCGTTCGGCCGTTGGGAGAAGTACCTTCATTCGGAGCAACCCGATCGTCTCGTGCAACTCGCCGTCCTGCATGTCGAGTTTGAGGCCCTCCACCCGTTCATGGACGGCAACGGCCGCCTGGGGCGCATGGTGATTCCGCTGTTCCTCCGACAGGTGGGGCTCATCGGCCAGCCGATGTTCTATATCAGCGCCTACTTCGAGGAGCACCGTGACGAGTACTACGAGCGCCTGCTGGCCGTCTCACGCGACGGCGACTGGGCCGGGTGGTGCCGATTCTTCCTGCAAGCGGTGCAGGCGCAGGCCGACGACAACCTGCAGAAGGCCAAGGCGATCCTCGATCTGTACGGCGAGATGAAGGGCCGAGTCATCGAGATGACACGCTCGCAGTTCGGTGTTCACGCGCTCGACTTCATCTTCGGACAGCCCATCTTCAAGACCAGCGACTTCATTTCGCGCGCAGGGATTCCTGAGCCGACGGCGAGACGCTTGATTGCTGTGCTGCAGAAGGAGGCTGTGCTCAAGGTTGTCTCGCCGGGGCGGGGCAGGCGCGCGGCGATTCTCGCGTTCCCAGCGCTTCTCAACGTTGCAGAGGGACGCGGCATCTTTTGAGTAGCAGCGATTGGCAGCAATCATTCTTGTTTAGCACTTTCGTTACCAAAGTGAGCAACAAAATGACTTGTCTGCCATTGATGAGCCACAAAAGCGGAAGCGAGTTGCACGCATGAGCCCGCGCGCCGACCGTCTACCTTTCGACCAGCGCCTCGTTCTCCACCAGTGGCTGCTCGGCCTGTTCGAAGTCGCGAGCTTCGACGATCTTGCCCGGACGCTGTCCGACCCGGAACTCGAGGGGTTCGACGACGACGGCATCTCGCGCTTTCACCATGCCCTGGCGATGCGGATGATCGACCGGCAGCAGCTCACGCGCGACACGCTGCTCGCCTACGACCAGAACATCGTGCGGCACTGGCTGGCGATCACCGAACGTCGCACGCGCGACGGACACAGGGTGCTGCCCAAGTACTTCCAGTACCTGGCGCTGTTGTTCACCGAGATCTACCTCGACCGGTACTTCACCGACGCAGACGGTCTGCTGGCCGAGTTGAACCGTCACGTCGCGTCGTTCAATGCCACGACGCCGGCTACGGACCAGGTCGAACCGTATCAGCTGGAGCAGCTCAACAAGCTCGCCTTCTGGTGCGCGACCGGGTCGGGCAAGACACTGCTCATGCACGTCAACGTGCGGCAGTATCGGCACTACCTGGCTCGGGCCGGGCGAGAGCGTGAGCTCAACCGCATCATCCTGCTCACGCCCAACGAGGGTCTGTCGCGCCAGCATCTCGAGGAGTTCGCGCTCTCCGGCATGCAGGCCGACCTCTTCGACAAGGACGCGGCCAGCCTGTTCTCTGGCCGCGCGGTCGAGATCATCGATATCCACAAGCTGGCCGAGGAAGGCAAGGACAAGACGGTCGCCGTCGACGCCTTCGAGGGCGACAACCTCGTGTTGGTCGACGAGGGCCACCGCGGCTCCAGCGGCGAAGACTGGAAGGCCAAGCGCGACCGGCTCTGCGAGCACGGCTTCTCGTTCGAGTACTCGGCAACATTCGGCCAGGCGATGCGCGCCGCCAACAAGCCGGCGCTCGAGCAGGAGTACGCCCGCTGCATTCTCTTCGACTACTCCTACAAGTACTTCTACAAGGACGGCTACGGCAAGGACTACGTCATCCTCAACCTTCAGGACGACCACGACGAAGAGGTGCGACAGAGCTACTTGACCGCCTGCCTGCTGGTCTTCTACCAGCAGCTAAGGCTGTACCTCGACCGCCAGAAGGAGTACCGGCCATTCCTCGTGGAGCGGCCGCTGTGGGTGTTCGTGGGCGGCAGCGTGAACGCGGTGCGCACGCGCGGCGGACGGCAGGTCTCGGACGTGCTCGATATCCTGCTGTTCCTCGCGGGCTTCTTGCGCGAGCGCCGCGTTTCGGTGGAGCGCATCGAGCGATTGCTGGGCGGGCGCGCCGGACTGCTCGACGGCCAAGGACGCGAGATCTTCGGCAACTCGTTTGCGTACCTGGCGAGTTGCGGCATGAGTGCCGGCGAGGTGTTCGACGATCTGCTTCGCACGGTGTTCAACGCTCCGGCCCAGGCCGGGTTGCACGTGGTTGACCTCAAAGGTGTCGAGGGCGAGATCGCCCTGCAGGCCGGCGACAACGACGCCTTTGGAGTCATCAACGTGGGCGATACTGCGACGCTGCGCAAGCTCTGCGAGGCGCACGACGAGCTCGTCGTCGAGGAACGACAGCTTGGCTCGTCGCTGTTCGATGTGATCAGCGAGACCGAGTCTCGGGTCAACCTGCTGATCGGCTCCAAGAAGTTCACCGAGGGCTGGAACAGTTGGCGTGTGAGCACCATGGGGTTGATGAACGTGGGCCGATCCGAGGGTTCCGAGATCATCCAGCTCTTCGGACGAGGGGTGCGGCTCAAGGGCTACGACTTCAGCCTCAAGCGCAGCGGGCGTGTTGCGGGAGTTCAGGCGCCTGCGTGGCTGCCGAGTCTCGAGACCCTGAACATCTTCGGCGTGCGCGCCGACTACATGCGCCAGTTCAAGGAGTACCTCGAAGAGGAGGGCCTGCCGGCCAACGAGGAGCGCGTCGAGGTCGTGCTGCCGGTCATCCGGGGGCTGGGCGAGCGGAAGCTGCGCACGATCAAGTTGCGCGACGACGTCGACTTCAAGAAGGACGGTCCCAAGCCGGTGCTCGGCGACGTGCCCGATCAGCTCGTGCGGTATCCGCTCGTGGTGGACTGGTACCCCAAGATCCAGGCGCAGCGTAGTCGTGGAGCGGGTGAAGGCGGGGGAGTTGCGGCAAAGCACGAGGGTAGGCTGCGCGCGGAGCACCTGGCGTTCTTCGACTGGGACGCGGTGTTCTTTGAGCTCCAGAAGTTCAAGGCTGAGCGTTCGTGGCACAACCTTGACCTACCACGCCAGGCGGCGCGGACGTTGCTCGAGAGGGACGACTGGTACACGCTCTACGTTCCTGAGGACCAGCTTGCGATGGGTGACTTCAGGCGCGTGCGCCTGTGGCAGGAGATGGCGCTCACGCTGCTCAAGAAGTACTGCGACCGCTTCTATCGCTACTGCAAGGCGGCGTTCGAGGCACAGCACCTTGAGTACCGCGAGCTGGGCGAAGACGACCCCAACTTCTTCGACGAGTACCGGGTGCTGGTGCAGCAGTCGCAGGAACAGCTGCTGCAGACGTTGACGACGCTCAAGGAGAAGCTCGGCAACGGTGAGCTGGCCGATGCGGGCTTCGGCTCGTTCGTGTCACTGGCGTTCGACCGGCACCTGTACCAGCCGCTCCTATGTTGCTCACAGAACGACGTCGTGGAAGTGAGGCCAGTGGCGCTCAACGACGGCGAGCGCGACTTCGTCAAGGACCTGCGCTCGCTCTACCTGCGTGAGCTCGAGAAGGGCGGCGGCTTGTTCGAGGGCTGCGAACTCTATCTGCTGCGAAACCAGAGCCGGGGGCGGGGGGTCGGCTTCTTCGAGGCCGGCAACTTCTACCCGGATTTCATCCTCTGGCTGGTCGATGGGAAGCGGCAGTCCGTGACCTTCGTCGATCCGAAGGGGCTGCGGAATGTCGAGGGGCCGAACGACCCGAAGCTCCGCTTTGCCGAGACGATCAAGGAGCTTGAAGCAAGGCTGGGTGATCCCGCAGTGACGCTCGACTCGTTCATCGTGTCGCGGACTCCTCTCGGGCAGCTTCCTTGGTGGGATCGCGAGATGAGTCAGCTCGACTTCGAGAAGCGACACGTAGTGTTCCAGACGCCCGGTGACACAGGCTATGTCCAGAAGATTCTCTCGCTCGTCTCGCCGCTTGCCTGACAATTGTCGGCTGCGCCATCGTTCCGGATGCGGCATTTCGCCGGCGAGACCACTTGACACATTCCATGACACTGGCGCGCCGGTCACAAGGACTGGAGTTGCCCTGAGCGGAGGAACAAACCGTGCAACCCCCCCATGAATTGCTGGCTGAGGTTGCCACATCGTGGTGTCGCGAGGCCGACCAGCGCCTCTGGCGCGGATACGGTGCAGCTAAGCGTGGCGCGGGTCCAGCTTCGGGCCTCGTCTTCCCCCAGAAGCGCGACGGTCTTGTACGAGTCAGCGAGCAGGAGGCGCGGTTCGCGTTCGCTAGCGTCCTCGATGCCTTCGAGCCCTGCGGAGACATCAAGGAAGTCAACTATGCCGTCGAGGTGCCCACGCGTCAGCGCTACACCTTCGAAGGAAGCGGACGCAGTGCTTCTACGGACCTCGCGGCCTTTGTCGCCACGAGCTACGGGGCTGTGACCTTGAACATCGAGTTCAAGGCAGGCGGATACTCGCGGGGCCGGGCGCGAAGCGAGACGAAGGTCGACCCGATTGGCAAAGACATCGCCAAGCTTGTTGCCGAACCGGTCGGTGTCGCGGTGTGGTTCCATCTATTGCAGAACGCCGACAGCCAGACGGTGCCACAGGTGGTGCACGTCCTTAGCGAAGCCATCTCGTCGCTGGTGGACCCAGTGGGCCTGCGACGCTACACGGCCGAGACCCCCGAGGTGGCAGAGACAAGGCTGGTCGTCCATCTCTGCGTTCTTGAGCAGCACCTGGCCTTCAACACGACTGTGAGAGCGGTCATTGACGCGCCATTCCTGGGTTTGGCGGAGCCGGCCTGTGAGACTTGCCGGGGGAGATTGATCGTGAAAGACGCACGCGGCTGGGACGTGTTCTCCGAATGATCGTTCTTCCCACCGCGGGCCAGCTCGCTGAAGCGACAGTGGCGTTCGACCAAGACTGGGGCGCGGTCGACGATGTGCTTTACGAGCTTTGCCGCGAACATCCTGACCATGCCGATCGTCGCATCGTCACCGCCAAGCTGGCGCTCATCGGTCGTGCCTACTCTGCTGGTTTGGAGCGGCGCGTGACTCCGCCCAAAGGGCAGCAGGCGATCACGGTCATCGCGGAGTTCGTTCAGGCCCATCACGCTGAGGTTGACGCAATCATCAAGGATCTGGCCGTTGTGAAGGAGCCTCTGACGGCGCAGGCCATGCAGAGCATCGTGGGGTCCCACGGCCGATTCACGGAGCTGCTGCGCGAAGTGACGACCGACGGGAAGGCACCGCGTTCGTTTGCTGCGAAGTACCTTCACTTCCATCGCCCCGTGGTGCCCATCTACGACAGCTACGCGGCGAATGGTGTCGGCACGCTTGTGCGGTGGGACTCGAAGAACCTGCCGTTTGCCCGGCCCGGCGACGGAGACCCCGACTACTACGACTTCTGCGTGCGCTTCTGGCGGCTGTACGACGCCTGTCGGCAGGCCGGTCTGCAGGTGACCGTCAAGACCTTGGATCACTACCTGTGGGCGGTGCCGACCTAAGTGCGGAGGCGCGGCGTCAAGCTTCTCATCAGGGGCCTGGGTTGATGTGGGCCGTGATGCTTGAGCCTTCTCGTCGGAAACGGACGATTGGCGTGGCTGCCTAGATTGATGGCCAGAGAGCCGCGATGTTTGCGCACGCCGCCTCTATCTCCGCGTTCAGGCGACTGCGAACGCCTGTCCCCTTGTGTGTGACTCCGTGGCCGCACTCGAGGTACAGACAATCGCTGCCCCTAACATCCAGCCCCGCCTGTGTCGCACCCTGATACATGAGCTGCGTGATGATCTTGGGGACGCGGTCGTCAGGCTTCTCCTTGGCGAAGTCCAGCTTGATCAGTTTGCGGCGACTGCGGTCCTCCGCGAAGAGGTCGGGCGTGACAGTGACCTCGACATCTCCGAAGACGAGCGTCAGAGAAAGGTCGTCGTTCAATACGAGCGTCTGCCCGCCAAACGCGCGTTCGTATGACCGTATCGCGCGAGCGTTGTGGAGCAAACGGGCTTGCGCGCGACCAGTGTTGCCCATGCCCAGGCCCTGCAGTCGGTCTGCTTGCTCCCTAAGCCATTCGCGATCCAGCCGACACCGATGGAACGCGACAATGACCGAGCGCGCTTCCGAGTAGTACACGATCTGGGCGTGACCCTCAGGATCGGGGTACTTGAAGTCGCGGAGCACCTTTCGCTGGCCGGCGGATCCAGAGGTCACGTACTTTGCCATACCCTTCATGCTCAGCCGGATCACGTCAACTCCCAGTTTCGTCTGTTGAGAGGCAGCACCGTGGTGAGTACTGGGGGTCCGGTTTGCGCACGACCGACATCGCCCCGTCTGCCCACGCTACTTGCCTTTGCGCCTGTTGTAGGGCGACTGGTTCGTGGGCTTTAGGGAGACATCGATGTCAGAGGCATGTGAGCGAACAGCGTCTTCCGTGCGTCCGAGGTCGTGAGCGATGAGGCCGGTGGGCGTGTTCCCTTGCGCGAGCGCCTTCAGCTTCTTGTCGGCCTGAGGTGTCCACGGCTTGCCGTGGTTCGCTGGCTTGTTCCGCGCCATGGTCATCCTTTCCTGTGGAGAATCGTAAACAGCATGATGCTTGACGAGTATACCACAGATGATGCGATAATAGCATGGACGTGGGCGCTAGGGGGAGGATGCAGTGAAGGTTCGGTCTGATAGCGAAGTCGGCAATCGAGTAGGAGCGCTTCTAGGGGATCGGCCCCAGCGAGAGCTTGCTGAGGCTGTCGGCATGCAAGCGTCGGTGCTCAGCCGGGCGCTTGCCGGTGAGAGGGCGTTCAACATGTCAGAGCTTGTGGACATCGCTGACTACCTCGGAGCGCGCGTCGAGGAGCTGCTGTTCGACGAACAGCCTGCTTTCGTCATGCGGAGTCTCACAGCCGACGAGGCGACGAACACGGCGGTCGCTCACTGCTCTCGCCTCATCGACGCGATGTTGCAGATCGAGGCAGTGGGCCGGTGAGCTACGTCGCTGAATCGGAGCGGGGCTACCAGGCCGCGCGCGACACTAGGGCGCGGCTCGGTCTCGGACTCGAAGCCCCCATCGTGGATGCCGTTCAGGCCGTCGAGGACGTGGCCGGGATTCCGGTGACCGTGCTCGAGCTGCCTGAGGGGCTCGCGGGACTGCAAGGTCGCCAGCGCGGTCGAGGCTTCATCTTCGTGAACGGCACTGAGCCCCTTGTGCGGCAGCGTTTCACGTTGGCGCATGAGTTCGGCCACGTGGAGCTGTGCCATGCCGGGTCAGTTGACTACACGTCCGACGTGTTCGGCACTGGTCATCGACCGCCGACCGAGGTGCAGGCCGACGGCTTCGCCGCCGAGTTCCTAGCGCCCGCGGACGGGGTACGCCGCTGGCTCTCCGCAGTTGGCGAGCCTCCGTCCGCGCTCGAGGCCGTCGTGCGTCTGGCGGACTACTTCCACGTCAGCGCCGAGGTCGCGCTCTACCGTCTACAGGCGGTGCGACATCTCACGAAGGCCAAGGTCCGGCCAATCAAGGCTGCCATCGACGACTCGGAGCACATCGGGCTGTGTCAGCGTCTCGGGTTGGGTGACTACGCAGACACGCTCACTCGTGCGCGCCAGAGCTTGCCGCGCTTTCCGCGAGCGACGATGACCGATGCGGCGACGGCCTATGAACGAGGTCTGCTCACCGTCGAGCAAATCGCGCAGCTGCTGGGCATCGACGCGGTTCGCGTCCGCGCCGAGTTCGCGAAACGTGGCGTGACGCCAGGTCACCACGAGCCGGACTACTGAGCCTCGTGCTCTCGCGTACGGCGCCACAGATTCTGCTGGACGCGAGCCCGCTCTGCCGCTTCGCCGAATGTCAGCTCCTGAGTGAGATGCGCACGTACTTGGGTGAGCGCGCGCACATCACGCGGGAGGTCGAGCGCGAGCTGCTCCGCCTCTCAGCCAAGCCCAGGTTCGAGCAGCTCACTGGCCACCTTGTTGCTGAAGGCGCGGTGGCCAGAGTGCAGGGCAAGTGGCCCAAGCGCACCAAGCCGCTGCCGGACTCACTCAAGCCCCAGTTCGCGACGCTCCTCGCGCTGAAGCGCGCTGTCGGCGAGCACGAGCGGGCGCACGCTGGCGAGATCGCCACGGTCCTCATGGCCACGCACCGCAGAGCGGACCTCGTGATCATCGACGATGACTGGGGCAGCGACCTCGCGGCCAAGCGCTACGGCCTGACGGTGATGTCCACAGCAAGGTTGGCGCTTGAGATGGTGCTGGCCAGCGCCCTTTCAGAGGACGACGGCTTTCAGGTCTTCGACAGCGCTACGCCGGCCGGTGTGGGGCGCGAGCGGTTCGAGTCCGTGCTTGGTCGCCTTCGCCGGTAGAGGCTGCCGTCGCCTTCGGTCAGAACCTCGACCGGCTGGTGTCGTGCTACCGGGCCGCGAAGCGCTCGGGCAGGCTGCTGGTCATCGACCCTTGCCAGGCCTACGTGCTGAGGCAGCTGGCACCGCTCTCCGGCTCGATCCCGCAGTTCAGCTGGGAGGGCGTGCGCGTGAGCTTCCCGCCTCACCAGGTGGAGCGGCTCAAGGCCGCCGGCATGATGGACCTCGCCCGCGAGATGGGGCGCGCCAGGGTCAGCTCAAATGACCTGGCGGCCGCGCCCGGCACGTACCTGTTGTGCGCCCGGGGGAGCTTCGGCACCACGAAGCTGCTGACGCACATCGGCGCGGGCAACGTCGCGCTCGTGTGGTCCATGTGGGGCGGCTACTGGCAGCGCGAGCGCTGCGCCATGCGCACGTGGGCCGAGCGCGAGGGCGTGCAGGCGCACTTCATCCACAGCGGCGGGCATGCGTGGCCGGAGGACCTCAAGCGGCTCGAGATTGCGCTGCACCCGCGCGCGCTCGAGATCGTGCACACAGCCAGATGACCGCTGGCTATGGCAGGGCTCATCGCAAAGGTTGAGGAGCTGGTCCGCCTCCAGCGATAGCGTCGGCGTACTCCATCAGGACCCGGTGAAACAACTTAGCACGGGCCAGGTAAGTGGGCGGTGCGCCAAAGAGTTGAATCGGGTAGCCGGCAGCCGATTTCGACCGCAATCTGCCCTCACGAGCATCTGCGCGTGTGTAGGGAGGAGCTGATGGATTTCGGAGCTCCTCGTACGCGTTTCTCTGAAATGTGACGACTGCGCCTTGCCTGGTCACGAAGCGTGAGATCGTTGAGGCCAGGCGCGTGCGCTCGGCGGCGGCGATCAAGCGCATGCCGGGGCATCCGAACAACTTGAAGAGGCCGCTGACGCCTTTCCACGCCGGCGCACTCGCCGGGCTCGGGAAGGTGAAGAACATGTCGATGCCCACAAGGAATGGCGATTCATACCTGCCGGCCAGCAGATCGGCTCGGTGTCGTGCGTTTCGGGCTTCGGCATCTTCGTCCGGCCTACCCGGAACGTCATTGAAGGACAGCCAATTCGCCGCAGCCAACCCTTCCCAGAAACGGTGTTCGGTGCGACGGCCCTTTTCGAGCGCGAAGCACATGCCCGCGCGCACGGAGTGAGACGCCGGATTTCCGACGACAAGCAGAACCGGTGGTCGTCCATCTTGCTCGTGTGGGATGAAGCTCTCCGTGCGGTAGACGATCGAGTCGGCGTCACGCGTGAAGAGGTCGCGGTGATCGGCACTGCTCTCGACGAACTCTCTCCAATGCGCCTCGAAGCGCGCTCTTGCCTTACTGTCCGGATACAGCTCGCGCAGATCCAGCCTGTAGCGGCCGATTCCTGGGCTCACCTCGTCAACGAACTGCAGCAGCATACGCACACCCTACGCTACTCGTGAGGCCGGCGCCCCGGTGCACACGGCTCCGCGATGACGTCGTGCGCAGAAGGACGTAGGGTGTGCCCGGCGGGGCGCGGTATCTACGACTACGTCGAGGATATCGTCGACCTGTCACCCTTGCCGTACGCCACCAAAATCGTTACTGTGTGCGTTGTACATATGTGGCATCGATAAGGAGACCGTCGTGGAGACCGTCATAATCTCGCCCAAGTTCCAGGTCGTCATTCCGAAGCGCATCCGCGAGAAGCTGGGCCTGCATGCAGGCCAGAAGGTCCAGGCGATCCAGTACGACGATCGCGTCGAGCTCGTTCCGGTCAAGCCGGCCAAGCAGATGCGCGGCTTTCTGCGCGGCATCGACACCGATGTGCCACGCGAGGGCGATCGTCTGTGAACGTCGTCGACTCTTCCGGGTGGCTCGAGTACTTCGCCGCCGGGCCCAACGCCGACTTCTTCGCTGAGGCAGTGGAGGCTACCGACGAGCTCATCGTGCCCACCGTGAGTCTCTACGAGGTCTTCAAGCGAGTCCTGCAACAACGCGGCGAGGGCGATGCGCTGCAGGCGATCGCCTTGATGCAACAGGGCGCGGTCATCGAGCTCACGTCGCCCATAGCGCTTGACGCGGCGCGCACAAGCGCCGCCCTTGGTCTGCCGATGGCCGACAGCATCATCCTGGCCACGGCGCGAGCCTACCAGGCGACGCTCTGGACGCAGGACTCCGATTTCGCACGTATCGAGGGCGTGAAGTACGTCGCACACGAGTCGCCCTAGCAGGACGTTCGAGCAGACTCGCTCTAGCTGACGAACAGTCGAGAAGGCAGGCGAGCGCCTTGGGCGATGCGGAGGCCCGGCGCCCCGGCCTCCGTCACTTCTTGAGCGTGAGCGGCTTCCCGCAGCAGCTGACGGGCTCGGTGCAGGAGCAGGCGGCGGTGTCGCCGCACGACGCCAGCACTTGCAGCTGCAGGCCGCAGCTCTGGCACTCGTAGATCTCGCCGGTCTTCATCTCGTGACAATGGGCCATCGTGTGCCTCCTCGGAGAGTGTCTTGTTGTCGCGGGCGGTAGATTCCCTGTCTGTGACGCGGCAAACCGGAGCACAGGGCCAGCGTGCCTCTCAACAACCCCTAACACGGCAACGGCGTCAGCTCAATGCCTCGTGGGCAGACTCATGCCCGCACATACGAGATCGCTGACCCATGGAGGGTGAGTCATGGCAGCAGAAGACGAAGTCCGCGCAGCATCAGCGCGCTTCTACACCGCGCTCAACAGCATGATGACCGGCGACGCCGGTCCGTTGGCACAAGCCTGGTCGCACAGTCCCGACGTTTCGACCATGCACCCCATAGGCGGCCGGGAGGCCGGCTGGGACCAGGTCCGCGGCTCCTTTGAGGGAGTGGCCGGCCTCGCTTCAGCCGGGTCTGTCGAGCTTCGCGATCAGAGCATCCACCTGGGCACGGACATGGCCTACGAGCTGGGTACCGAGGCCGGCAAGATCACGCTGGCCGGAGAGCAGCTCACTATCGAGCAGCGCGTCACCAATGTGTATCGCCGCGAGGGCGCGGAGTGGAAGCTGGTGCATCACCACACCGACATCTCGCCGGCGATGCTGGAGCTGCTGAGCCGCCTGCAGGCGGCGTAGGCAGCCCGCGAGGTAGCTAGGCCGGCGCCGCGAGTCAGCTAGGTCGGCGGCGCCGGCTTGCCTCCCGCCGCCGCCTCGTCGGCCGCCGGCTCGTCGTCCGGCGCCTCTCTGGGTCGCGCCGCCGGCCGCAGCACGTCCGGCAAGTGCGGCTTGCCGGCGATCAGGTCGAAGAAGCTTTCGCGCCAAGAGCGCCAGGTGGCGTCGTTGTGGTCCTCACGGCGCTGCGCCTTGGCCATGTTCCTGGGCTTGTTCTTGTAGCGCCAGCGCGCCCACGGGGACTTGGGCCGGGCAACGCGGACGGCGCCGACGAAGGCCACCAGCGGCACGAAGATGCCCAGGAAGCCGGTCCAGTACTTGCCCTTCAGGATGCAGACGACGGCGAAGCACAGGTTGACGGCGATGGTCGCCTCGGCAAGGTCCCCGGTCGCGCTCGCCGTGTAGCCGTTGCCGCGCAGCGGGTCGAAGCCCAGGATGATGAGAAAGCCGACGCACACCGCGACGACCACGGCGTCCACGCTGCGGCGGCCCTCTGCCTCCCAGTACACGTCCCGCAGGTGCAAGATCAGCGCGAACTCGTCGAGCGTGAGCGCCACGCCGGCGCCGAAGACAAAGGCGCACAACTGTAGCGAGAAGCCCGCCGGCGTCTCGGCGATCAGCACGAACCCGATGGAGATCATCAGCAGCACGCCGATGACCATGTGGTGCAGGTGCAGGCGGTCTTCGGAGCCGATGTTGCCGAACCACCACGTCACCCGGGCGCGGATGAGCCGCGTGTGGATGCGCACGGCGATGAAGGTGACGACGAGCCCCAGAGTGAACGCGGCCACGGAGGCGCGTGCATCACCCAGGAGGCCGTGTCCGATGGCCTGAACAGCGAAGATCATGCTCATGCTCCTATTATCGGCGACTCCCCGGCGCCAAACCAGACTTCGTCCGCAGCCGCTCGCGCTGCCGGCCGCCTCACCCATCGTCAACTCCTTGGACCGGCCTCGCACGTAGGAGCGCAATCGCAGCCGGTGTATGCTCCGTGGCAGGCAAGCAGTACGGGTCGCGGTGCAGGGGTGCGGCCGACCCGCTACTGCCAAGGGGGAGGGGTCGCCATGAAGCTCAGAGTCGTTGGTTGTCTGGTCGTCATCGCGTGTGTGGCCCTGGCGGCAGGCGTGTTAGCGGCGGCCGCGCTTGGTGCCGCCAAGCCCTCGCTGAGCCTGGAGGCGGCGACGCGCACCGCGACGGTCGGCGAGGTGCTCCACCTGACGGGCACGGTGCGCCACGCCCAGCCAGGTTCCACATCGGTGCTGATCTACGAGAGGGTCGGCTCCAAGGTGACGCGCCTCGCCGCGGCGAGGCTCACGGCCAAGCACAGCTGCAGAGCCACGGTGACGCCCAAGACGCAGGGCCCGTGGCTGCTGTTCGCGGTCTACGCGTACAAAGTCGGCACGGCCACGGCCAAGGCACGCAGTGACATGCTGGCGCTCACCGTCAGCCGGGCGCCCTGCGGCTGGCCGGCCATCGCCGCCGGCGGCTATCACAGCGTCGTCCTGAAGAGCGACGGCAGCCTNNGACGGCCATGCCGAGAGCCTGGCCCTGAAGACCGACGGCAGCCTCTGGGCCTGGGGCGCCGACACTCATGGCCAGCTGGGCGTGGGCGACACTATCGACAGAAACGTGCCGACCCAGGCCGGCACGGCCAGCGACTGGGCGGTCGTCGCCGGCGGCCATGGTCGCAGCCTGGGTTTGAAGACCGACGGCAGCCTCTGGGCCTGGGGCCAGAACGACTCCGGCCAGCTCGGCCTCGGCGACTACACGGACAGGACCGCTCCCACGCGCGTCGGTGTGGCCACAGACTGGGTGGCCGTCGCCCGCGGTGCCGACCAGAGCCTCGGCCTGAAGAGCGACGGCAGCCTCTGGGCCTGGGGCAACAACCAGTACGGCCAGCTCGGCCTCGGCGACTACACGAACAGGGACACCCCCACCCAAGTGGGCGCTGCCCGGAACTGGGCGGCGGTTGCCTGTGGCCATGGCCACACTCTGGCGTTGAAGACCGACGGCAGCCTCTGGGCCTGGGGATGGAACAACTGCGGCCAGCTCGGCCTCGGCGACGCCGCCAACAGGAGCTCGCCCACCCGGGTCGGCACGGAACACGACTGGGTGGCCATCGTCGGTGGTCATGCTCACAGTCTCGCCCTCAAGAGAGACGGCAGCCTCTGGGCCTGGGGCTACAACGTCGACGGCCAGCTCGGCCTTGGTGAGACCTTCGACGGCAACGTCCCTGCCCGCGTGGGCACGGGCAACGACTGGGTGGCAGTCAGCGCCGGCGGCTATCACACCCTGGCCGTGAAGAAGGACGGCAGCCTGTGGGCGTGGGGCTGGAACAGGTACGGCCAGCTGGGCCTCGGCGACACCGATGACCGGGATGTGCCTACCAGGGTCACGGGTTGGGCGCCGTGATCTGTCTGCACGTGCGCCGGCTCGC
Organism: Actinomycetota bacterium; assembly: GCA_003158705.1. GTDB lineage: Bacteria > Actinomycetota > Thermoleophilia > UBA2241 > UBA2241 > FEN-672. The sequence goes on along the minus strand of PMKX01000001.1, from coordinate 1,678 downwards.
CGTGAGCTCAGCGGCCCAGGCGAACTCGACCACTCACGGCTGAGCTCGCCTACTCGCGGCAGCGCTCGCACACTCGCGGCGGTACTCGCCTACTGGGTGGCGCGCTGGGCAGCCGGCGGAACGTTCGGCAGAAGCCTAGCCTCCTTGGCGGTGAGGCCACGCAGCTGAGCCTCCGTGTAGCCTCTGGCCAGCAGCTGCTGGGCCAGGGCCAGAGGCAGAGGGTGGCCCGTGGGGCGCGCGGGCTTGACCGGCGGCCGCTCGGGCGGCACGCCGCTGCGCACCGCCTGCCAGAACTGCTCTTCGGTGACGCGCAACTGGTGCTTGAGCATGCGCGCGAACATCTGCGGGCCGTACTGGCCGCGGCCCTTGGAGATGGCGGTGCGCAGCGGCGGACCGCCAGGCATGGGCCGCGTCCAGGTCTCGTGCTTGCTCACGCGGCGACCCGGCTGGTCGGCTGCGCGCGTCCAGCCGTCTATGCGGCAGAACGCGCGCACGTCCTGGTAGCGGGGCGGCTTCACTTGTGTGCGGCTGAGGCCAGCTCGGCGTCGAGGGCCAGGAGCGCGCGCACTCCGGCCTCGTCCTCGGCGAGCTGGACGCGCCGCACGTAGCCGGCGCGAGCCTTGTGCTCGGCGAAGTGGCGCAGCCCGGCCTCCCACTCGTCGGCATACTCCAGCATGCCCACGGCCAGGTCGTCGAGGGCTTGATCGAGCGTGGGCCCCACGCCGTGGATCTCGAGCTGCGGCAGCCAAACGCCTACGCCTTGCTCCTCCACGAAGACCTCGGGGGAGAAGCGGAAGCTCTGCGCGAGGAGCTCCGCCACCTCGCTGGCGCTGGCGAGCACGGCGTCGCGCCGGCCCCGCCGGCCGATGAGCTGCCACTCGCCCTTGCTCACGCGGTCGAGCACGGTGGAGAACTGCCTGCGTGCCTCGCTCACGTTCTGCCTGCCCGCCATGAGATGGCCCTCGCTTTCATCGCTCGAGTGTACCGCACTTCGCCGCCAGTTGTACGACTTGAACATATTGTACACGTATGACGATCGCGGGCAACGGGGCCAGGTCGCCACGATTCGTCCGCGAGCGCGCCGGTGCCGAGGCAAGCCTCCGTGAGCCGGCGCGCAATCCTCTGTTGACTCGGTACGCATATGCCGACTCTAGGCCCTAGGCTTGCGCGCCTTCTTCTGCTTGGGCGGCAGCGAGGCCGCGTAGGCCATTCCCTTGCCTATCCAGCCCTGCAACGCCTCGCGGTCCTCCAGCACCCGCGGCGGCAGCACCACGTACTCGCGCATGGGCCGGCCTTCCATCGGCTCGAAGAGGCTAGCCCCCGGCTGAGCCAGTAACTCTGCGCGCTCCGGCTCCGGCAAACGCACGATGATGCTCTCCTGGTGCACGGCCGTGAACATGTTGCCGTTGACCCAGTAGCAGGGCGAGCCGAACATGGGCCG
>PMKX01000001.1:0-210 GCA_003158705.1 Actinomycetota bacterium | reverse complement strand
CTCCGGGCTCGCGCAGCTCCGGCCGCTGTCGCCGAACCGAGCAACGCCTGTAGGCCGCCGCGCCTTGAGTGCGAGCCTGACAGGGCCGATAATCAGGGACGAGTGATGCCTGCCGCCCGAGCGGCGGCAAGGGCAGACAAGTGAGCGGCCGCGGAGGGCGGCCGCGGCGCCGAGCGAGGATACGGCGCACACATGAGGAGGGGCGGGGGG
>PMKX01000013.1 GCA_003158705.1 Actinomycetota bacterium | reverse complement strand
ATCTTCGACGGCATGAACCTGGTGGCCAAGGAAGCGCCGGTGGTGAACGAGCGCGACGGCGTACTGATCCTCTCGGAGAACACGGGCGCCTACGAGGAGCTCGGCGCCTTCGCCCTGGGCGTGAACCCGTTCGACATCGAGGAGCAGGCCGAGGCGATCCACAGCGCCTTGGTCATGCCGGCCGAGGAGCGCCGCGTTCGCGCCAAGCAGTTGCGCACCGTGGTCGAGCACAACAGCATTGACAAGTGGGTGCGCTCGCAGTTCGACGACATCGAAGCCAAGCTGGCGAGTGAGCGTACGGGCGCGGTCGGCGCGCCGCGCGGCGGTCGGCGCTAGCCTACCAGCCGTCGATAGAGGGCCTCGTAGTCGTCGCACATGCGCGCGACGGTGAAGCGCTCCTCGACTGAACGGCGGCACGCACGCGGGTCTATCTCGGGGAGCCGCGCGACCGCGGCCACCATCTCGTCCACTCCGTTGACCACGAAGCCGGTGCGCCCGTGCTCTACGACCTCGGGCACCGAGCCCTGGCGCAGGGCGATGACCGGCGTGCCCGTGGCCATCGCCTCGATCATCACCAGGCCGAACGGCTCCGGCCAGAGGATGGGAAACAGGAAGCCGCGGGCGTGCGCGAAGAGCTCGCGCTTGCGCTCGTTGGTGACTTCGCCTTCGTAGACGACCTGTCGGCCGTCGATGTGCGGCTCCACGCGCTCGTGGAAGTAGTCGGCGTACTGGTCCTGGACCACGCCCGCCATGACGAGCTTGCTGCCGGCGCGGCGCGCCACCTCGATGGCGAGGTGGAAGCCCTTGGCCTCGCAGACGCGCCCGAACGCCAGCAGGTAGTCCTCCTTGTCGGGTGTGTACTGCCACTGCTCCAAGGCGAGGGCGTTGTACACGACGCCGGCCCAGTTCATGCCCGCGGGCCCCTGCGAGCGCTGGTACTCGCTGATGGCGTTGTAGCTCACGGCGCCTTTGAACTGCTCGTAGAACCCGTAGGCGGCAGCGTCGAAGGCGCAGTGGATGGTGTGCAGCACGGGCCGGTCGACGGCGCGTCCGAAGAGACGGCGGAAGGCGATGACGAGAAAGCCGGAGTGGTCGTGGATGAGGTCGAAGTCACCGGCCGCTTCGATCTCCGCCAGCGCGAAGGCGACGTGGCGCGCGTCGAAGGCCGTCTGGCCCATCACCTCGGGCTGCTGCTTGGGGAAGACGGAGCGCAGCGTCGCCCGGGTGTGCGAGTCGCCGCTGGCGAAGAGAGTCACCTCGTGACCGCGGTCGGAGAGGCCGTCGCAGAGCTGCTGCACGACCCACTCGGTGCCGCCGTAGCCGGCCGGCGGCACGGTGATCCAGGGCGGCGCGATCTGGGCGATCTTCATGGCGGCATTCTAGCGGATACGGGCGGGCGGCGGCAGGTGTGGGCGCCCACTAGCACGCCTGCTTTGCGCGTGCCCGCGGGCGGGCGTACAGTGCGTTCATGATCCTCTACTTGGACTGCGCGAACGGTGTCAGCGGCGACATGCTGGCGGCCGCGCTTCTGGCGCTGGCCGACGCGCGTTCGGACGAGCGCGGGACGCTCGCGACCGTGGTCCGCCCGGCGCTGCAGGCCGCCGGCATCGACCCGCAGGTGGCCGGCGTTGCCGACGTGCAGCGCGGCAGGTTCGCCGCCCAGACGTTCGAGGTGGCCGAAGGCCCCGGCTTCAGTACGTTCGACGAGCTCATCGCCGCAGTCCGTGGTTCCGAGCTCGACCAGGCCGTGGTCGAGAGCGTGGCGGCTGTGGCCGAGCGCATGGCCGACGCCGAGTATGCCGTGCACGGACCCTCGGACAGTCACCTGCACGAGCTCGCCGGGCTGGACACGGCCGTCGATCTTATCGCCGTGGCCGCGCTCCTGCACACGCTGGCGCCCGACCAGGTGCTGGCCTCGCCGCCGGCGCTCGGCGACGGGACCATAGAGACGGCGCACGGTCGCCTGGCGGTGCCGGCGCCGGCCGTGCTCGCGTTGCTCGCGGGTCTGCCGACGGCCGGTGGGGCAGCGGTCGCATCCACGGCCGGGCGGGCGGCAGACGGGCCGCAGGCTGGTCTGCCGCCCGACGAGTCGCCCGAGTCAGAGCCGCTGGGCGAGCTCACAACGCCCACGGGCGCCGCGCTGCTCGCCCACTTCGCGACCGGCTTCGGTCCCTTGCCCGCCGGCCGCATCGCGGGCGTGGGCTACGGCGCCGGCAGTCGCGAGATAGCCGGTCGGCCCAACCTGCTGCGCGCGGTGCTCATCGACGAGACGGGCGCTGCGCCTGCGGGTGCCGACCAGGCCGCTTTGTCGGGCGCTGGCCAGGCCGCGCCGGCGCCGGACGACGCCTTCGAGCTGCTCGAGACCAACATCGACGACTCCACGGCCGAGGTGCTGGCTCACGCCGCCGACGTGTTGCGCGAGTCCGGCGCGGTGGACGTGTGGTTCACCGACGCCTTGATGAAGAAGGGCCGGCCGGGAGTGGTGCTGCACGCCTTGGTCCCGGCCGGCGAGCGCGACGCCGTGGCGGCGGCCATCTTCCGCGAGACCTCCACCTTCGGCCTGCGTCTCACGGCGGTCGGCCGCCTGCACCTGGAGGAGCGCCGCGAGAGCGTCAGGCTCGGCGGCCACCCGGTGGCGGTGCGCCTCGGCTACCTCGACGGTCACCTCGTCACGGCCTCGCCCGAGTACGAGGACTGCCGGGCGCTGGCGGCCGCCGTCGGTCGGCCTCTGAAGGTCGTCTACGAGGCCGCTCAGGCGACCGCCTGGAGTCGTTTCGGCGGCGTCTGAGGAGGCCGCAGCCGGTTTGACCGTCGCGAAGCGGCGCCTGTACAATCTGTCACAAGGAGGGCTACTTTCTCCTCTCCCACCTTGCCCTCCCCAGTTACCACCTGGACGCGCGGAAGAGTTGCTCCGAGGAGGATGCGTTGAAGTCAGACATCGAGATCGCCCAAGCTGCCACCCTCAAACCCATCCAGGAGATCGCCGCCAAGGCCGGCATCCTCGAGGACGAGCTCGAGCTGTACGGCCGCTACAAGGCCAAGATCGACTACATGGCGGTCCTCAATCGTCTGGCCGCCACGCCCGACGCCAAGATCATCAACGTCACCGCCATCACGCCGACGCCGCTGGGTGAGGGCAAGACCGTCACCTCCATCGGCATCACGGAGGCGATGGCGCAGAACGGCAAGAAGGTCATGCTCGCCCTGCGCGAGCCCTCGCTAGGCCCCGTCTTCGGCATCAAGGGCGGCGCCGCCGGCGGCGGGTATTCGCAGCTCATCCCCATGGAAGACCTCAACCTGCATTTCACCGGCGACATCCACGCCGTCGGTGTGGCCAACAACCTGCTCGCGGCCATGATCGACACCCATCTGATGCACGGCAACGAGCTCAAGATCGACCCGCTCACCATCTCCTGGCGCCGCGTGGTCGATCTCAACGACCGTGCCATGCGGCAGATCGTCAACGGCCTCGGCGGCAAGCTCAACGGCATCCCGCGCGAGACCGGCTACGACATCACCGTGGCCAGCGAGGTGATGGCCATCCTGGGCCTCGCCACTTCGCTCAAGGACCTGCGCGAGCGCCTCGGGCGCATCACCTTCGGCTACAGCACCGAGGGCGAGCCGCTCACCGCCGAAGACATCAAGGCGGCCGGCAGCATGGCCGTGCTCCTCAAGGACGCGATCAAGCCGAACCTGATGCAGACCCTGGAGGGCAACCCGTGCCTGGTGCACGCCGGCCCGTTCGCCAACATCGCCCAGGGCAACAACTCGATCATCGCCGACAAGGTCGCCATGAAGCTCGCCGACTACGTGGTCACCGAGAGCGGCTTTGCCGCCGACCTGGGCTCCGAGAAGTTCATGGACATCATCTGCCGCTACGGCGGGTTCGCGCCCAGCTGCGTGGTCATCACCTGCACCATGCGCGCCCTGAAGATGCACGGCGGCCTGCCTGCCAATCCCGAGCTGCTCAAGGGCGAGAACGACGAGGCCTTGGCAAAGGGCTGCGAGAACCTCGCCAAGCAGATCGAGAACATGAAGCTCTTCGGCATCCCGGTGGTGGTCACCATCAACCGCTTCGACTTCGACCGCGACACCGAGGTCGAGATCGTGCGCAAGAAGGCCATCGATGCGGGCGCCGAGGACGCCGTCCCGATCGAGGTGCACGCCAAGGGCGGCGCCGGCGGGCGCGAGGCTGCCGAAGTCGTCTGCAAGGCAGCCGACCGCGGCGGCGACTTCAAGTTCCTGTATCCGCTCGAGGCCTCCATCAAAGAGAAGATCGAGACCATCGCCACCAAGATCTACGGCGCCGACGGTGTGGACTACCTGCCCGAGGCCGAGGCCAAGATCAAGCTCTTCACCGACCAGGGCCTCGACAAGCTGCCGCTGTGTATGGCCAAGACGCACCTCTCGTTGTCGCACGACCCGGCCCTGAAGGGCCGTCCGCGCGGCTTCCGGGTGCCCATCCGCGACATCCGCCCCGCCACCGGCGCCGGCTACCTGTACCCGCTGCTCGGCGAGATGCGCACCATGCCGGGTCTGCCCAAGCGGCCGGCGGCCGTCGATGTGGACATCGACGTCGAGACCGGCCGCATCATCGGCCTGTTCTAGGTGCTGGAGGGGCGGCGGTGAGCGACGGAGCCACCATCTACGCAGGCGAGCCCCTGCAGACGTACCTCGACGATGCGGCGTCGAAAAAGCCGGCGCCCGGCGGCGGCAGCGTCAGCGCCTGCGTCGGCGCCTTGGGCGCCGCCCTGGTGAGCATGGTCTGCAACCTCACGCGGGGACGCGAGAAGTTCGCCGCCGTCCAAGAAGAGATCGAGACCCTCGTCGAGCAGTCGGAGTGGGCACGGGCCGCGCTCGAGTCGCTGCTCCAGCAGGATACGGTCGCCTACGACGGCGTCATCGCGGCGTACCGCCTACCCAAGGACACGGCGGAGCAACAGGCGGCGCGCACGGCGGCGGTGCAAGCCGGCCTCATCGTGGCCGCCGACGTGCCGCTCGAGATCTGCCGCGTGGGCGTGCAGGTCTGCCGCCTGGCCACGATAGCGGCCCAACTGGGCAATCCGCAGGCGGTCACCGACGCCGGCATAGGCGCCCTGCTCGGCGAAGCGGCTGTCCAGGGCGGCGCGCTGAACGTCAAGATCAACCTGGTCTCGATCAAGGACGAGGAGTACGTGCGCGCGACCACTGCCGAGCTGCAAGGACTGCTCGCCGAGGCGGCGTCGCTGCGGACGGAGGCACTCGCGATCACGCTCGCCAAGCTCTAGCGGACACCGGGCGCCCGGTTCCCGGCGCAGGCGACGAAAGGGAGTCCATGACAGCGCAGATCATCGACGGCAAGGCGCTCGCCGAGCAGGTGCGCGGCGAGATCGTCGCCGAGGTGCAGCGGCTCGCCGGGCTCGGCGTCACGCCCGGCGTGGCCACCATCCTGGTCGGCGACGACGGCGGCGCGCAGTTCTACCGCGGCCAGATCGAGAAGAACACGGCCACGGTCGGCTTCGCCTACTTCGAGCACACGCTGCCCGCCGACACAGGCGAGAGCAGCGTGCTCAGGCTCATCGCCAAGCTCAACGGCGACAGTAAGGTGCACGGCATCCTGGCTCTCATGCCGATGCCGGCGCACATCGACCAGAACAAGGTCTTCAATGCCATCGCGCCGCTCAAAGACCTTGACTGCGTGAACCCCGCCAACATCGGCCACGTGCTGCTCGGCGACCAGCTGTTTGCGCCGGCGACGCCCTCGGCGTGCATGGAGATCCTCGACCGAGAGGGCGTCGAGCTCCAGGGTCTGGATGTCACCATCGTCAATCACTCGAACATCGTCGGCAAGCCCGTGGCGCTGCTCTGCCTCAACCGCAACGCCTCGGTGCACGTGGTGCACGTGTTCAGCAAGGACGTGCCCTCCGCCTGCCGCCAAGCCGATGTGCTCATCTCGGCCGCGCCGGTCATGGGGCTCATCAAGGGTGACATGGTCAAGCCGGGGGCCATCGTTGTGGACGTGGCGACTATCCGCCACGAGGGCAAGCAGGTCGGCAGCCTCGACTTCGAGGCCGTCTGCGCGGTGGCCGGCAAGGTCACGCCCGTGCCCGGCGGTGTGGGCCCGGTGACCAACGTGATGCTGCTGAAGAACGCCCTGGCGGCGTGCACGGCACAGACAGAGGGCGCGGTGACCGACGGCGGGTGAGCGTGGCGGCCCGGCGCCGGGCCGGCGCTGGGCCGGCGTAAGACATCGCCGCCGGCGCGCCGGGAAACGGTGCCGACCGCTCGCCGCCGGCCGCCGGTGTGTGGTGTAATGTGT
>PMKX01000149.1 GCA_003158705.1 Actinomycetota bacterium | reverse complement strand
CCGCCGGTCTGCTTCTTGTGCCGACCTTGAGCCTTGGCGCTGGCACGGATGGTCTCACGATAAGGCACGCGCGGCGGATGAAGTTCGACTTCCACGCCGAAGCGCCGCTTCAGGCGGTCGCACACGACCTCGACGTGAACCTGGCTCATGCCGGCGACGATCGTCTCGCCCGTCTGTGGGTCGCGGTGCAGATCCATCATCGGGTCCTCGACTGCGAGGCGCCGCAGGGCACTGATGACCTTTTCCTCGTCGCCCTTGGTCTTGGCCTCCACGGCAAACGACATCAGAGGCGCCGGCAGCTGGATGGCCGGGAACGTGGCGCCCGCGCCGTCGGCACACAGGGAGTCGCCGGTGACCACGTCCTTGAGCTTGGCGACCGCACCGATGGCCCCCGCAGAGAGGCCCTCGACGGGCTTGTTCTCCTTGCCTTGCGAGCGCAGGAGCTGGCCGAGGCGCTCCTTGTGACCGTCTCGGCTGACGACTACCTGCGTGTCGCTCTTGAGGGTGCCCTGGAAGACGCGGAAGACGTTGATCTGACCACTGAACGGGTCGGCGAGGGTCTTGAACACAAAGGCCGCTGCCGGTTTGGCCGGGTCGCAGACCAAGTGCACTTCGGAGCCGTCGGCCGCCACCACTGTGGGGCCGGCAACGGCGTCGGGCGCCGGCGTGAGGGCCAGCACATCGAGCAGCCGGTCGATGCCGATGAGTCCCGTGGCCGCACCGGCAGCGACCGGGAAGATCTTGGCTTGGGCGACGGCGACGGCGAACGCTTGCACAAGATCTGCAGTGGCGATCTCCTCGCCCTCGAGGTACTTCTCGATGAGCGCGTCGTCTGTCTCGGCCACGACCTCGGTGAGCTTGTCGCGCGCCTCGGCCGCCTGGTCTGCGAGCTCGGCGGGGATGTCTGTCTCCACCGACTTCTCGCCGTCGAGCACATGGGCCTTCATGGTCAGCAGGTCGACGACGCCTGCGAAATCGTGCTCGCTGCCGATCGGCAGCTGCATGGCCACGATCTGCTGACCGAACGCTTGCTTGAGGGAAGCCAGACTCGCAGCGAAGTCGGCCCGTTCGCGATCGAGCATGTTGCAGAACACGACGCGCGCCAAGCCTCGTTCTTCGGCGCGGGCCCACAAGCGCTCGGTCTGCACCTCGACGCCGACCACGGCATTGACGGTCATGAGGGCCGTCTCGACCACCGTCAGGGAGGCGATGGTGTCGGCCAGGAAGCTCGAGTCTCCGGGAGTGTCGATCAGGTTGAACGTGATGCCGCCGCGCTCGACATGGGCCAGCGTGGCCGAAAGGCTCAGCTCGCGCTTCTTCTCCTCGTCGTCCCAGTCCGACACGGTCGATCCGTCCTCGACTTTGCCGAGGCGGTTCACGGCGCCGCCACGGAAGAGCAGCGCCTCAAGGAGCGACGTCTTGCCTGCGCCGCGGTGGCCGACAAGTGCGATGTTCCTGATCTTGCCCGGGTCGTCCATCCTGCCTCTCCTGTTGTCTTGACCGGCCGCTGCCACCCGCGGTCTGTCGCCTCGCGCTCTGATGCAGCACACTGCGCGGCCGGGCACGCGGGACTTGAGCCGGCGAACACGGTACTGCCCACCGAGGGTGCCGTGGAGTGAAGCGTGTTCGGCCACGACGGCGTGCTCGGCAAGGGATGAAGTCTAGCACATGGAGGTGCGTGCGACGGGTAGGAGAGCGCAGGTCGCCGGACGCAGGGCACGCTTGCCATACTTGGCGCGCACGCGATCGACCGCCTCCGCCAGAGCGACCTCCTTCCACTGGTCGTCGAAGGTGAGCTGGCAGGCGTTGCCGCACAAGCTGCTGGCGCTGATCCCGACAAGGCGGACCCAACGCGCCCCCAGGTCGATCTGCCCGAACAAACAAGCGACAACTCCGTAGATCGCCCTTGGGCTGGAGACGGCACGCGCGAACGTCGCCTGCCGGGTGATGGTATGGAAAGTGCTGTAGCGCACCTTGAGCGTGATCGTGCGCGCCGCCAGACCCTGGGTGCGCAGTTGCGCCACCGTGTCGTCGGCAAGCGAGAGAAGTGTCGCCCGCAGCAACGCAGAGTCGCTGGTGTCCTCGCTGAAGGTGACCTCGCGGCCGACCGACTTGGGCAGCTGCGCGGTGCTGGAGACCGACGACAGACCACGGCCGAAGGCGAGCTGCTTGAGCGCATAGGCGCCGCTGCCGAACACGGCCGCCAGCAGTCGCAGAGGTACGTCCTGCAGCGCGCCCACGGTGGTGAGCCCGAGGACGGCGAGCTGCTTCTCGGTGGCCGGCCCGATGCCCCACAGCTCACGCACTGGTAGCCCACGCAGGCGCCCGTGCACGTCGACCTTGCCGAGCATGCCGAGGCCGCCCGGTTTGCTGAGATTGGCGGCGAGCTTAGCGAGCAGTCTGTTGGGGCCGATGCCGATGCTGCAGGTAAGGCCGTGCTCGCTATAGACGCGCTCCTGGATACGGCGAGCGATCGCCTGCGGCGGACCGAAGAGACGACGGCTGCCGGCGACGTTCAGGAATGCCTCGTCGATGGAGACGGCCTCAACGGCGTCGGTGAACTGCCGGTAGAGCGCCAGCAAACGCTTGCTGACGGCAGCATAGGCAGCCATGTCGACAGGCAGGAAGACCGCCTCAGGACAGAGGCGCTGTGCCTGCGTGACCGGCATGGCCGTGCGCACCCCGCGGGCGCGCGCCTCGTACGAGCAGGTGGAGACCACGCTACGCTTGGCCACCTCGCCGCCGACTACGACGGGACGTCCCCGCAGCTCCGGCCGCCGCACCTGCTCCACGGAAGCAAAGAAAGCGTCCATGTCGATATGGAGGAGTGCCGGCGCAGATACGAACATATGTTCGTAGTGTACGTGCCGCTACGACAACCGGTCAAGACCCTTGAGAAATGAAGGAACCCGCCTGCGGGCGGCCGCCGTCAGCCGCGCCGGCGGCCGAAGTCAACGGTATAGAGGTACACCCCATGCAGGCCGCAGAACTTCCCCTTGACCAATCCCACACCTACCTCACGCCACTTGCGGTCAAGGATCACGGCGCGATGCACGGACGAGCTCATCCAGCGCCGCAACACGATCTGTGGCACGCCGTACACGCCCTTGCCCCAAGCAAGGACCTCGCCGACCCGCCACACCTTGTAGCCCGAGCGACTATACCCACACCGTGCGATGCGCGTCCCATAGTCCTGCCCGTTCGGAGAGGAATGCGAGAAGAAGTTATGGGCCACCATCTGGCGCGAATGCAGATGCGCCGCCTTTGCCAGGTTGTGTTGCACGCGCAACGCCGCTAGACCACGCCGCATGCGTGCCTTGTTGATGAGTGCGATCAGGATGCGTGCGTTCTTCTGCAGCGCCGCCGCTTGTCGTGTCGAAACGGCGGCATGCCCCGAGGCCGCAGAAGCCGGCGACGCCGTGGCCACCGAGATCGCCATCCAGCAGGCGAGCAGCACTGCCACGATCAGCAGAGTGGTTCTCTTGGTGCCGCTCACGTACCTCCTCGGTGCGGCGGGCCTTCCGTTCTCGAGGTAGTTCCACACGCCCTCAGAGAATCCTGTCGCCTACACTGTACACAGAAAGGCCGCACCTACGACAAGGTTAGCACCCTACGACGTGGGGGCGCAGCGAGCTAGGCGGCGGGGTCGGCGAGCTCCAGACGCGGCACGTCGCCCCAGAGCACTTCGAGCCGGTAGAAGTCGCGCGCCTCGGGCGTGAAGATGTGCACCACGACGTCGAGGTAGTCAAGAAGGATCCACTGGCCTTCGCGTTCGCCCTCGCAGCGCAGCGGCCGGATGTGCTCCTCGCGCAGGCCACGCTGGATCTCCTGTGCGATGGCCGCCGTCTGACGCGGGTTGCCCCCATTGAGGATGACGAAGCAGTCCGTGTAGGTGACCGCGTGAGTCATGTCGAGCACGGTCGCGTCGTCGGCCTTCTTCTCCTGGGCAAGACGGACGATCTCCGAAGCGAGCGCGCGGGCGTCGTTGAGCTTGACTGCGGCTCTTACCGTAAGTCCTTTGTCCTCAAGTCCTTGCCGACGATGACGACTATCGTGGTGGGCGGTACCGTATCGCCACCGGCGAGGACCACCCCGCGGCCGAGTATAGCACGGATGTCTTGGGCCACGGCGAGCGCATCTGAGCCGGCCAGGATCTGCGTCTCGTGGTAGCCGAACGACGGTGCGTTGCCGGGTGTCGGCAGGTTCACGTCGAGTACGGACAGACGCTGCACGACCATCCTCCCCACACCGGCGTCGCCGTTACCATTGCGCACGAGAACCGTGTAGTGCGCCTGGTATCGCGGCGCCCAGCGAGTCACTTGGGCCATGATCTGCTCCGTATCGGGGCGAAAGGCGAACTGCCCCTCAGCCGTCTGCCCGTAAGAGGGGATCCGTTCGACCAGAGGCGTGCCCGTGACAAGACCGGCCAGGAGCCCCTGCGTCTGCCTTCGTACGGCAGCGTCGGGCGCCAGCTCAGCCACGTGCTGCACGGCGGCGCTGCGAGCGTCTGACGGCAACAGCGCCGCCGTCTGCAGCACCGCACCCAGGACGGCGACCGACATGGCGGCCTCCTCCGGCCCCTTCTGCCCATCGGCGCTGAGCACCTCGGGGAGCGCCGCGGTCGGCAAGGAGAAGCGCCCCCCATACATGTGCACCGCATCCCCGACTCGCAGGCCGATAGACGATTTCAAGGTCACCCAGATGGAGCCGGCGCCCGCCAGCGCCGCCAGACTCCGATAGGGCAGGCCGACCTGAAAGTCGATGGTCGCCTTGATCAGACGGCTGACGTACGGTGCGAGGTCCGCCGTACCCATGAGGTCTCCGGCCATCACATATTCGCCGTGCGGTCCCTCCAGAAGCAGCGTGCGCGGCACGGCGAACACACGGTAGGAGCCGAGCCCGCGGTTGAAGATCACAACGTACGACACCGGTTGCCGGCTTGGCTCCCCGGCGCCGACCGTCACCAGAGCGACGTAGCCCAGGTCGGGCTTGGCTACATGCTTGGCGGTCAAGTGGTGGGCGATATAGGCGGCACCGAGCACCGCCGCCAGGGCCACCGCTGCGGCCACGAGAGCCAGGGCGGCCAGCTGCAGACGCCGCCCGCGTGCAGCTCGTCGTTCGCGCAGGCGCTGTGTCCTGTAACCGCTACCCTTGGCCATGGCACTCGTTGTACAGCGCGACGGTCGCCGGGGCAAGGAGCTGATGCTTGTCCAGGAGCTGCTGCAGGGTCATGCGTGCCGCCGCCGCCACGGCTTGGTCGAGCGACCGTGACGCCAGAGAGCGGACCTCAGCAGCGCCGGCGAAGCGCCTGCCCGGCTCGCAGAAGTCCGCCACATACACACAGCGCGCCACCACGTCCATGGCGGGACCGCCAGTCGTGTGCAGGGCGATGGCCGCCAGCGCCGACCGCGAAAGACCCTCGCCGGACAGCTCGGCAGCGGCCACCGGGCCGTGCAGCAGCTGCAGGGGATGACGGCGCTCGAGGGCGCCGACCGTCAGGGAATGGCGTTCGGCCGCCCGGAGCAGTTCCTCAGGCGACCACGCCCGGCAGAGGTCGTGCAGCAATCCGGCGAGCCGGGCGTCGGTCTCGTCGCCACCCCAGCGGCGGGCTAACTCGGCCGCCACGTCAGCGACCCGCCGGCAGTGGGCCAGCAGCCGTGCGGACACGCTGTGCGCCGCCAGGCGTTCAGCCTGCGCGACGTCGATCACGTGCTCCCGTAGAGTCGGTGCTCGGTGATGTACCTCTCCACTGGCTCCGGCACCAGGTAGCGGACCGGCTTGCCGCTGCGCACGCGGCCGCGGATCTCACTCGACGAGACGCTGACCACGGTAGTCGGCACAACAGTGACTTTCTCGCGACCCCAGCGCGCGGCCTCCTGGTCCACAGCGTGCGAATCGTCGCCCGGACGCAGTGCGACCGCCAGCGCGCAGAGCTCCAGTATCTCGCGTGGCCGATGCCAGCTGCCGAACTGCAGCAGCGAGTCCGAGCCCAGGATGAAGAACAACCAGTAGTCGGCCCACTGCCGCTGGATCTCGGCCACCGTCTCGACAGAGTACGTGAGCCCTCCGTCGATCTCGACCGAGGAGACTGCGAAGCGCTCGTCGCCGCGCACGGCGAGACGTGTCATCTCCAGGCGCTCGGCTGCTGAGACGTCGGCCGCCGCCGGCTTGTGCGGCGGGTTCGCCGCCGGCACGAACAGCACCTTCTCGAGACCTAGGATGGCGCACGTGTCGGAGGCGATCATCAGGTGCCCTACATGCGGCGGGTTGAAGCTGCCGCCGAGGATGCCTAGTCGCCGCTCGACGTTCACGACGCCGCGCTCAGCCGCGCACCTGCCCATCGCCCCAGACGACGTACTTGGTGCATGTCAGCTCCTCCAGGGCGATAGGACCGCGGGCGTGCAACTTCTGGGTCGAGATCCCCATCTCGGCGCCGAGGCCGAGCTGGCCGCCGTCGGTGAAGCGCGTCGAGGCGTTGACATACACACAGGCGGCATCGACGCGCTGCGTGAAGGCGGTCGCCGCCGCCAGATCCTCGGTGACGATGGCCTCCGAGTGACCGGTGCCGTAGGTCTCGATGTGCGCCACCGCCTCGTCCAGCGACTCCACCACGCGCACCGCCATCTTGAGGCTCAGAAACTCGGTCTCGTAGTGCGTCTTGTTGGCCCGCCGCAGCGATGGGTCGTCGACCAGGTCAGACGTCGTCTTGTCCACGGCGAGCTCCACGCCACGCTCGCCGAGCTCCTTGACCATGAGCGGCAGAAACGCTGCCGCCACGTCGCGGTGTACGAGTAGCGTCTCGGCCGCGTTGCAGACGCCCGGGCGCTGCACCTTGGCGTTGAGCGTGATGCGGCGAGCCTTATCGAGGTCGGCAGCGGCATCCACGTACACGTGGCAGTTGCCGCCGGCAGCGTGGATGACCGGTATGCGGCTGTGGCCGACGAGGAACTCCTTGAGCTCCTCTCCGCCGCGTGGGATGACGAGATCGACGTAGGCATCCTGCTGCAACAACTCCTCCAGCTCCTCGCGCTCCGTCGACAAGTGCGAGACGGACTCGCGCGGCAGACCGGCGGCCATGACGCCGCCCTGCACGACTTCGGCCAGCAGTCGGTTGGAGTGCCTGGCGGCACGGCCGCCGCGCAGGATGACTGCGTTGCCCGTCTTTATGCACAGGGAGGCAGCGTCGACGGTCACGTTGGGTCGCGCCTCGTACACGACCGCGACGACGCCCAGCGGCACGCGCACCTTGCGTACCCTGAGGCCGTTGGGCAACGACCAGCCGTGCGCGACCTGCCCGACGGGGTCGTCCTGCAGGGCCACGGCACGCACGCTGGCGACCATCTCACGAAGGCGGTCTTCGTCAAGCAGCAGGCGGTCGACCATGGCGTCGGGGAGCCGGTCGGCACGGGCCAGGGCGATGTCCTCGGCGTTCTCGGAGAGGATCTCGTCCACGCGCCGCTCGAGCGCTTCGGCCGCGTAGGCCAGCGCCTCGTCTTTGCGTTCCCGTCGTAACAAGGCCAGCTCGCGCGAAGCTCGTTTCGCGCTCGCACACAACTCCTTGACGGTCACTGTGCCTCCTCGCTCACGAGCACCAGGACATCACGGTGGATCACCTCTTCGTCGGCGTGCGGCAGAGCCGCTCGCACCTGATCGCTGCGCAACCCGGCGACCCTGCGCACCTCGCGCGCCGACATCGTCGTAAGACCCCGCGCTACCTCGCGCCGGTCGGGGGCGATGACTGCGACCGCGTCACCCGCCGAGAAGCTGCCGTGCACTGCCGTCACGCCGACGGGCAGCAGACTGCCGCCCGTGCTGACGAGCGCCTGAGCCGCGCCGGCGTCGATCTCTAGCGTACCACGCACCGGCTTGGCGTAGCGCAGCCACAGCCCGAAGGCAGACTCACCCGTCGGGTGCGGCCGGGCAACGGTGCCTACCCGCTCCCCGCCTGCAGCACGGCGGATCACGTCCTCGTGCGCGCCGTTGGCGATCACGGTGCGCACGTCGGCGGCCGCCGACATGCGGGCGGCCGCCACCTTGCCCGCCATGCCGCCGACCCCGCGGCCGCCGCTGCCGCCGACCACGGCAGCCGCGACGACCTCTTGGTCGTCGAGTCGCTCGACCAGTCGTGCCCCAGAGTCCCGGCCAGGATCCGCCGTGAACACGCCGTCCTGGTCGGTCAGAAGCAACAGCAGATCGGCACGCAGTAGGATCGCCACCTGCGCCGCCAGCACGTCGTTGTCGCCGAAACGGATCTCGTCGGTGCCCGTGGTGTCGTTCTCGTTGACCACGGGCACCACGTGCCAGGTGAGAAGGCGACGGAGTGTGGCACCGGCGTTGACGTAGCTCTCCCGGCGTGCGAAGTCCGTGCTCGTGAGAAGCACCTGGGCAGCGGCCAGGCCGCGCTGGCGCAGCAAGCGCTCCCAAGCGCCGAAGAGGCGGCCCTGGCCTACGGCTGAGGCCGCCTGCAAGGCCTCGATGCGTCGCGGCCGCTCCTGCATGCCGAGCCGGCTTTGACCGCAAGCGATGGCGCCGCTGCTGACCAGCACTACCCGGTCGCCCGCGGCTACGAGCCCAGCGATCTCGGCCACCCTGGCGCCCAGCAGGCCCAGTCGCAGGCGTCCGCGCGTGTCGGCCACCGTGCTCGAACCGAGCTTCACGACCAGCGTCCTCATGGCCGACACTCTCGCTGAGACTGCATCACAGGAACTCGAACTCCTGCTCACCGATCAGGACTGCATCCCCAGGCTGCGCCCCGGACTTGCGCAGCGCCGTGCTCACACCCGCCTTCTCCATGACAGTCTGTACGTACTCCACTGCCTCACGATTGTCCAAGTCGGCCTTCGCGACCAGCCGTTCGAGAGCGCCGCCCTTGACCCGAAAGCCATCGCCTTCCTTGAGCACGCTGAAGCTCGCGACGCGATCGCTCGCCGGCCGCAGCACCACTCTGGCCCCGTCTTCGTCGCCTCTGCGGGCCGCCGTCGTCTCGGCATGGGCGAGCGTCTGTCCCAGCGCAGCCACCACGTCCTCCAAGCCCTGGTGACCGGTCGCCGACAGCGCCACCGGCGCTACCGTCGTCACCAGCGCCGCGCCGGCGGCACGCAGCACATCGTCCAGGTCGCCAGCCGGCACGAGGTCGACCTTGTTGACCGTCACGATGGCAGGCGTCTCGGACAAGGCGGGCTTGAAGGCGAGCAGCTCGCGCTGCACTGTCGTCAGCGCCTCGGCCGCCGCCGCAGCTCCTTCGCTGCCGTCCACTACGAACACGAGCATGCGGGTGCGCTCCACGTGAGCCAGAAAACGGTCTCCCAAGCCGACGCCGCGACTGGCGCCGTCCACGAGCCCGGGGATGTCGGCGAGAACCACGGGACGGCCCTCGACCTCGAGCACGCCGAGGTTGGGCTCCAGCGTGGTGAAGGGATACGAGGCGATCTTCGGCCGCGCCCGGGTGAGAGCGGCCAGCAACGAGGACTTGCCGGCGTTAGGCAGACCCACCAAACCGACGTCGGCGAGCAGCTTGAGCGTGAGCTGCAGCCACAGCTCCTGACCGGGGAGTCCGTGCTCGGCGAAGCGTGGCGCCTGACGGGTCGCAGTGGCGAAGCAGACGTTGCCGCGACCGCCTTCGCCGCCGCGCGCCACGACGACTTGGGCGCCCACTTCGGCAAGGTCGGCGAGCAGCTTGCCATCGGCGTCGCGGACCTCCGTACCTACCGGCACCGGCAGCTCGAGCCGTGTGCCATCCGCACCGTGGCGCAGATCGCCCTTGCCGTGACCGCCGTTGCCCGCGCGGAAATGGTGCTGCCGCCGAAAACGGTAGAGGTCGGCCACCTGACGAGTGGCCGTGAGGACGACATCTCCGCCGGGCGCGCCGTCGCCGCCGTCGGGGCCGCCACGGGGGATGTATTTCTCGCGCCGGAAGCTGACGCAGCCGCTGCCACCATGGCCGCCACGCACGTTGATCTTGGCGCGATCGGCAAGCATCACAGAGGCCGGCTTCGCGCCGGAGTCACGCTACTCGACGGGGACGACGGAGACGAGTCGGCCGGCGTGGCCGGTGGAGAACACGACACGGCCGCCGACGCAGGCGAAGATGGTGTGGTCGACGCCGATGCCGACACCGTCGCCGGCACGAAAGCGCGTGCCACGCTGGCGCACGATGATGGAGCCCGCCGGCACTACCTGGCCGGCGAAGATCTTGACGCCCAGTCGCTTGGCCTCCGAGTCGCGACCGTTGCGACTGGTGCCAGCGCCCTTCTTATGCGCCATCTTTCGTCTCCTTCTGCTCTTTGACGGTGATGGACTCGATGGCGAGTTTAGACAGCCTGCTGCGGTGACCGCGAGTCTTGCGGAAAGTCGACTTGGGTTTGTAGGTGAAGACCCTGATCTTCTTGCCCAGCACGTGCTCGGCGACGGTGGCCTTCACCTTCGTGTGCTCGAGGGCCTTGGCGTCAAACTCGCCACTCTGGGTACGCACCGCGATGGGCCGCAGGGCCATGCTCTTGCCTTCTTCGGCCGCGACTCGATCGACGACGATCACGTCGCCTGTGCTCACCTTGTACTGTTGCCCACCCACGCTCACTACAGCGTAGAGGATGTCGTTCTTAGCCACGTATGCTCCCTCACGAAGACGGCCGCTCATAGTAGCCAATCCACGCCTGAGTGTCAACGCGCCCGACCGCTCACAAGGGTCGCGTGCGCTCCTGTACGCATGGCCGTCACTACGCGCACGCGACGCCGCGTGCCAAGACACTCCCGGCCGCCTTCGACGATGACCATGTAGCCGTCGACGTAGCCGACAGCGTCACGCGGACTGTACGTGAGAGCGAACTCGAACTCGACCTCAGCCTCCTGACCCTCGCGCAGCGGAATGCGCTGCGCCTCGACCTGAGCGAGGGTTCCTTCGCAGACGACGCGGAAGCTGTCGATTGGCAGACCTTGCGACCCCTCGAAGAAGACGCGCTTGCCGATCTCTTTCTCAAGCGCCTTCAGGTGGCCGTCGGCGCTGACTCGGTCGGCNNCTCGTGCGCGCTCACGCACGCTGCGCTCGACGCTGAGCGCCACCGTCTCCTCCGAGAGGATGCGCGCCTTGCCCTGACACAATGGGCAGGTCTTGGTGAGGATACCGCGCGCTCCGTCGGTGGTGTTC